>CAJXRW010000287.1 GCA_913060525.1 uncultured Gammaproteobacteria bacterium | reverse complement strand
AGATTTCTGCCTGTCTCGTGGGCTCGGAGATGTGTATAAGAGACAGGTATAGAAAGGGTGACATTTAGAGCAAACATCCAAGTTTAAATCTTTACACATTGTTGATTTAGTTTTGAAAGTATGACCACAACTACAGCTAACTGTAATTTCTTCAAATTTTGGTTGAATTTCGTAATTCATTTTATTGCTTCCTATTGGTTGTTATCTCCATCGCAACCCAGTCCAAGTAATTTAGTACTGCCAGGCACCATGAATTTTCGATAGGTTATGGTATCTAAATTAAGCAAATGAAACAAGAAAAATAAACAAAAACATTGATATATGCTTTGTTTTTTCATATTTAAAAGTAATACGTAATAAATTGAATTTACCCTTACTTAGCATTCTGTAAGGGCAAATTTAATTTGGAAGTTTAATTACTAAGCTTCTTCAACTGCCTTTTCAGTTTCGATGACTGGTTGAACGCCATTTATGCTGATTTTTTTAGGTTTCAATTTTTCTGGTACTTCACGGACAAGACCAATATTTAATATACCATCTTCAAGTTTAGCTGATGTAACTTCTACATGGTCAGCTAATTCAAATGTTTGGGTAAATGATCTTTCTGCGATACCACGATGAACAAATTTTCTATCTTTTTTATCATCCACTTTCTTATTGCCTTTAATGGTTAGCTTGCCTTCGTGAGACGTGATATCAATTTCAGCATCTTTGAAGCCAGCTAAAGCCATGCTAATCACATATTTATTTTCTTCTACAATTTCGATGTTGTAGGGAGGATAACTATTAGTTTGTGGTGTTTCAGCATTTAGCATGTCGAATAAACGATCAAAGCCAACGGTACTTCTAAAAAGTGGGTTTATGTTAAAGTTACTCATAATTAATCTCCTTGTTTAAGCGAGTTTGTTTATACTTTCGTCATAATTTAATGCACCATTTCTGCGTGCAATTTATATATGGGGATATGCGAAAATAAATTCAAGGAATAATAAATAAAATTTTTAACGCTCTCTGTCGCAATAAAAAATGGAATTTTACGGCGTATTATTTTTGAAAAGCATTTTGTTTAAGAAATTCATCTAAATAAAAAGTTTTGCTTGCCTGTAAAAACCGCTTGTTGATTATATCTGCTCTAATAGGTGTGCTATCTATTGTCTGATATTCAATGATATTTAACCCTGGCGTGTTAATAAATTCAGCCTCTGCACCATTGGAGTTAAACTGGTCAGTTAATGCTTGAACATAAGGCTTTGGCTTGGTATAGCTTTTATTGGGGAGTTGATACAAGTTGGCAACTTCTGGTGAAGAAAACACAGGTAGGCTAATCATTGAGTTAATAATTAGCTGCTGAATAAGCAATTTTATATTCAATAAATATACCAATGTTGTTCTTCCTTATTTGATGGCATCGTAACACATCTGAATAAAGTATACTAAATTTATTCTATTAGCACTCTAGTAACTAGTTGGCTATATTTTATGTAGAGTAAATTTAAAGGATATTATTTTATGTGTCGATTCGTAGCCTATATGGGTAATGAAACATTAATTGATAATGTTTTGGTAAAACCAAGTAATTCCTTGGTTGCACAAAGTCTCCATGCTCGTGAAACAACATTTGTGACTAATGGTGATGGTTTTGGGTTGGCTTGGTATGCAAAAGATATTAGTCCAGAGCCTGCTCTTTTTAGGGCGATCACCCCTGCCTGGAATAATCAGAATTTATTGAATATATCATCTAAAGTGAAGACCGATTGTTTTTTTGCCCATGTTCGTTCTGCGACAGATGGTGGAGTCAATAACAATAATTGTCATCCATTTCGTTGGAAGAACTATTTGTTTATGCATAATGGTGGTGTTGGTGGGTTTGCAAAAGTAAAGCGGCATTTACGCCATAAATTAGATGATGAAACATACGAATGGGTAAAAGGGGAAACAGATACTGAACACGTATTTGCATTATTTGTTCAAAATTTTAAAAATATCCAAAATCCAACACCTAAAGATGTTGTAACGACATTGAAAAAGACAATTACAGAAATTAACGAGTTGGTAAAAAAATATTCGGAGGAGGCTATCTCTCATTTGAATTTATGTATAACAGATGGTGAGCATATGTTTATTTCGAGATATACATCAAATAAAAATATTAGCCCCGCGAGCTCATTATATTATTCAAAAGGCAGCTGTTTTGAATATAGAGATGGAGATGTGCATATGACTGATCCTGATAAAGGGGAAGGGTGTGTATTAGTTTGTTCAGAAAAACTAAACGATCAAACTTTAGAATGGCATTCTGTACCAGAAAATAAACTTATTATCATTAAAAACGGACGACAAGTTGATCTGTGTGACTTATAAGTATTGATTTATACATAAATATCAAACCGATTTGTTTTGCCTTTTAGTGAGTTAGTTGGCTTTCTTTCTGCAAAATATGGATTATTGATTGCTCTTTTAATAACTAGTTTTTTGGAGCGGCTAAAAGCCATTTCAAATAATTTACTTTCATTGCAATTAGCGTGACCTAGCAAAAGTTGTAATATTTGCATGCCTTTTTTAACTTTTGCAGATTTCTTTCTTTCAGGGAACATTGGGTCTAGATAAATAACATCAAATGTTTCTTTAGTCTGTGATAAAAAATTTTCCGTGGTGGAATAAAGCGGTGTAATATTATTTGCATATTTACCAATGGTTTCATGTAAGTTTGCACGCCTTAAACCGTCTAATAGTAAAAGATAGATAATTCCAGATCTTTCAGTTGATGTGACGGTATGTTTTCTTGATGCGATGACGAAAGAGTCTGACCCCAGTCCAGCAGTACCATCAAGGACTTTGAGAGAGTGGTTGCTTCTACCCTCTATTGCTTTCAGAATTGCAGGTTTTGCTTGCTGCGGGTTGATTTTGTTTTGGATGTCATTTGAATTAAAATCGACAGAAACGGATTGATTGAGATCAGCTGAATATAATTCAAGCCAGCCATTAGTGTTTAACTGTAGCGAAAAATTAATTAGTTTGAGGTTATCAATTTCCTGAAAACATTGCGCCTGGCTTTCAGGGCTATTTAGTAGCTGTAATAAATGCTTTGTTAAGATATTATTTATCACGTTTCTTCGCTCTTGGGTGTGTTTGGTCATAAACTTTCGATAAGTGTTGGAAGTCCAGATGCGTGTATATTTGAGTTGTTGAAATATCACTATGTCCAAGTAACTCCTGTACAGCCAGTAAGTCACTGCTTGATTCTAGTATATGAGATGCAAATGCGTGTCTAAGCATATGAGGATGAACGTGCCGTCCACTTTTTTCTTCTGACCATTTAGCAAAACGTTGTTGGATGGAACGGTGGCTTATTGGAGTATCTTTTTGAGTAATAAACAGGAACTCACAATTATCAAGATTTGCCTCTGATCTAACTTTTAACCATTTTTCAATGGCGGCTTTTGCTTTGGAGCCAATAGGCACAAGCCGTTCTTTTGATCCTTTGCCCAGTACCCTTAACATCTCGTCAGAGCTTAATACATCATTGACTTTAACCGCCGCAAGTTCAGAGAGGCGTAATCCTGAGCCGTATGTAAGTTCTAACATACAAAGGTCACGCATATCGAAAAAGTCATTGGTTTTAAAGTTTAACAGCTGTCTCTTATACACATCTGACGCTGCCGACGATCTACTCTGTGTAG
>CAJXRW010000286.1 GCA_913060525.1 uncultured Gammaproteobacteria bacterium | reverse complement strand
ACGAGATTTCTGCCTGTCTCGTGGGCTCGGAGATGTGTATAAGAGACAGTGACGGTTTTACGATAGCTCTTTGCTGATACATCTGCCATGTCATTGATGAGTGATTCCCATTCTTTTTTAGGTTTTGCTGGAGGTAATAATGTTGCTTCAGTCACTGAGCTAATGTAAAGCAGTAAGTTATGGCGTGATGCTCTTGGTGAGCCAAATTTATGTTGTATTACCTCACCTTGTTCAGTTAAACGTAAATGTCCTTGAACGGTTCCTGGTGGTTGAGAGAGCATGGCTGCTTGAACTGGCCCACCACCTCGACCAACGGTTCCGCCACGACCATGGAAAAAATAAATTGTATATTGATGTTTTTTGGCGATGGTCAGCATTTTTGATTGGGCTTGATAAAGTGCCCAACTCGCCGCTAATTTACCCGCATCTTTTCCTGAATCAGAATAACCAATCATAATTTCTTGTTTACGATGGGTTAGGTCATTGTATACAGCTATAGAAAATAGCTTGTTCAAAACACCAGGGGCATTTTGTAAATCATTTAGTGTTTCGAATAATGGAACAGTCCTTAGTTGTTTTTTGATACCACAAATTTTTTGTAATAAACAAACAGATAAAATATCCGAGACAGTTGATGCCATTGAAATAACATAAGCCCCAAATTGTTTGTAGGGCAATTTAGCAATAACTTTAAACGTGTCTACAACTTCTTGTTCGTCATTATTGAATGGACAATCATCTGGTAGGAGTGGTCGTTTATTTTGGAGCTCACCCACGAGCCAATCTATTTTTTCTTCTTCAGTCCAAGCATTAAAATCACCTATTTTTAAATAAGTACATAATCGAGCAATAACATCTGTATGACGAGCAGCTTCTTGACGAATATCTAAGGTTACTAAATGTAAATCAAACGTATTTAAACGTCGAATTAAATTTAATAAGCCGTCATTGGCAACTGCATCCGCTTTCACATGACATAAACTTTCGTAGACTAATAATAAAATCTTCTCAATTTCAGATTTATCATGAATACAGTTTGGGTTATAAGTATATTTTTTTTCTTTAATACAGTTTGATAACCAGTCACGTGTGTACACGATACGGTTTCTTAATTCCCTTAAAACATAGCGGTAAGGTTCATGTGCATTTTTGGTTATTTTACTTAATTTTGCAGAGCAATCATTTAGTGAGAGTTCCTGTACTAGTTGATTGATTTCTTTGTAATACAAGTTAAATGCTGTCCATCTAGCGGTTAAAAGGGCTACTTCCGTAATTTCAGCAGTCACAAATGGATTACCATCACGATCACCTCCCATCCAACTACCAAAGGTAATAGGAGAAGCATGAATGGATAAACTTTTGAGACCTTTTTCTTCTAATAAATAATCAATTCTTCTTAAATACCAAGGTACGGCATTCCATAGTGTTTCTTCAATGACTGCAAATCCCCATTTTGCTTCTTCCAGTGGAGTTGGTCGTTTGCGCCTGATTTCATCGGTTAACCAAATACTTGAAATTAAAGTATAAAGCTGGCGATCAATATCTTGCTTGTAATGGTCAGTTACCCAATGCCTTTTTTTCACCAATTTTGAGATATGCGTATATTTTTGAATGAGTGTTCGACGTTTCACTTCAGTGGGGTGAGCGGTTAACACCAATTCGATTGAAAGATTTTCAAGCGTTTTTTGAATTTTATTTGCTGGTATGTTTTTAGCTAACATGACATCAATAAGTTGTTCTAGCGTATGCGTCGGTTTTTCAATATCAATCCCATGGAGGGATTCAGCAATATTAACCAAGTTCAAAAAATGTCCAAACGAACGTGAAACCAAAAATAATTGAGTTGAGTTTAAACCATTAATCAGGTCAGCAACCTGATTCAATTTTTCGTGTTTATTTTCTTTATTGGCTTCAATTGATAACAAACGCACTTTTTCAATGAGTTCGTAATATTGAATACCACATTGCTGGGTAATAACTTGCCCGAGAACTCTTCCTAGTAAATCGACATCTGATTTAAGTTTAGGATTGTGATATGCCATATTATGAACCGATTTAATGATTTCATATTAATTATAATAACTAAAATCGCCATTCCGATACTTATTTAGGGGTATTTTTATTTTACAAAACTTACAGTATATTAGTAGAGAACCAAAAGTATTTTCACATATAAAATTAAATTAAGTAGGGTGGATATGGAATATCATTCAAACCATAAACTTTATGCAGATAAAGGTTTATATCAAACTAAATTTGAGCATGATAATTGTGGGTTTGGATTGATGGTCAACCGTCTTGGGAAACCAAGTCATCCGTTATTACGCACATCAATATTAGCATTGAGTCGTATGTCTCATCGAGGTGCAGTGGCTGCAGATGGTAAATCTGGTGATGGCTGTGGTATTTTAATTAAAATGCCAAAAACGTTTATCCAATTAAAAGCAAAATCTGTTGGGTTTGCTTTACAACCTGTTTTTGCTTCTGGTTTGGTGTTTTTAAATCCTGATAAAAATGAAAAAGATAAAACAATTTGTTGTTTAGATGCGAGTTTAAATAGGCAAGGCATAACAGATTATTGTTATCTTGAAATTAAAACCAATAAACTGGTTTTAGGTAGAGCATCATTACAGACATGTCCAGACATTAAACAACTTGTTATCAATAAACCAAAACATTTATCAGAAGAAGCGTTTAACTACTGTTTATTTTTAGCGAGAAGAGACACTGAAAAACAATTGGCTCAAGATGACTATTTTTATATTGTCTCACTGCATACCAAAACAATTGGTTATAAAGGTTTGGTGACACCAGAAAATCTTCCCGAGTTTTATGCTGATTTAAAAGACAAATCACTAGAAACAGACTTGTGTGTTTTTCATCAAAGGTTTTCAACCAACACCATGCCCCAATGGCGTTTGGCACAACCATTTAGATATATTGCTCATAATGGTGAAATTAATACCATTAATAGTAATCGGATTTGGATGAATGCTAAAAATGAATTGATTTATAAAAATAATCAAGATGCTGAAATTATTATGCCAGTCGTTTCTGATAAAGATTCCGATTCATGTAGTTTTGATAATGCTGCGGAAGTGTTGCATTTAAATGGTATGAGCTTATTACATACTCTACGCATTATGGTACCAACTGCTTGGCAAAATCAGTTGCATATGGATCCAGACCTTCAAGCATTTTATGAGTATCATGCGATGCATATGGGTGCTTGGGATGGACCTGCTGGTATTGTTACCACAGATGGCAGGTATGCGATTTGTGTTTTGGATAGAAATGGGTTAAGACCAGCCAGATGGGTGCATACTGATGATGAAAATATTATGCTAGCATCAGAAATTGGCGTTTATGATTACACGCCTGACGCTGTAATTAATAAAGGTCGTTTAGGTCCAGGACAAATGCTGTGTATTGATACACAAACGGGTAGCGTATTAAATTCTACACAAATTGATGATCAATTAAAAAAGCAAAAAACCTATAAGCAGTGGCTGGATCAAAAGTTACATTACATCTCAAATAAGCTAAATGAAGATAATATTGATATTGGCATCTATCCAAAAGAAACACTTCAATGCTTTAAAAAAATGTTCAACTTTACTTATGAAGAACAGGAACAGGTCTGTCTCTTATACACATCTGACGCTGCCGACGATCTACTCTGTGTA
>CAJXRW010000285.1 GCA_913060525.1 uncultured Gammaproteobacteria bacterium | reverse complement strand
CTACACAGAGTAGATCGTCGGCAGCGTCAGATGTGTATAAGAGACAGTAATAATTCTAGCGCTCCAAAGATGAGCGATATTATAATTGTGACGGAGTATAACTCACAGAAATCTAAAGTTAATCAATCTGATAAAGGAGTTGTTACTAAGGATGGTCAGCAGACCAGACAAGTTCATATACATAATGATTCTCATGACACCCAGGTATATTATTTATACTCGACTAATTGCGAATAGCAACAATAACGTTAAGATGGTATACCGTTATAGGATGATCTACCTGAGAGTTAAAATGTAAAGAATATACTAAAAAGCCCTTACTTTAAGGGATTTTTTGCTTTTATTGGCAGAATGACTTATCAGATTTAAATTGACATTAATGCATTTCTTGTGCATCACTCTGCTTGAATCGAATGTTAATGATCTGTCAAGATCATGGTAATAAGATTTTTACGAAAACAATTAATTGGTAGGCATCCCTGACAGGTTGCACGAATTAACTTACAAATATGGTATGTGTCATAATGGATGAAACAGAAGAAAATAAATCTCATAACCTTAATATTGAAGAAAGAACAGATTCTTTGATAGCAAGAAGTACAGATGTGCGTATTATTAAAAATATACCTTATATAATAAGAAATATCATTAACCCAATATCCAGGATTATTGGAAAGCAAGGAACACCTGAACCAGATTCAGGTACTTTAGATAAAGAGATTGAAATTTATATAACACTAAAACGTGGACTAATACTGAACCATTTACTTACTGGTGCTAAGAAAACAGAAGTAATAAACAAAAACCCTGGTGATAAACCTGACTGGTTTAACGATATTGTTCTTGGATGCTTTACAAGTCCTGAGTTAACACCAGAAATTTACCAATTTGTTCTCAGGTCTGTTTATATATTCTCACAATTACCTGACCTTGACGCTGTTTTTTCATTAATCCCTAATGACACTTTATTTTATAACTATGTTTTATATATAGAATTTATGTTAGTGATCATGGATAAAATACTTCCGGACTCTGGGCTTTTTCGGAATTTTGAAGTGAAGAAATTTATCCATACCTTGCCAGTAATCAAGGAACTCCTGATTATAAATATGAATGTTATATACTGCTTTCAGTATCAAATGATAAATAATTTTTGTCTCTATTATATTGCGAAAAAAAAATCTCCGCATGCAGGAAGAGGAATGACAACCATTGATCATGTTATTGATAATTATAAAGGATTCATCGAGCAATATTCCTCAGATAATCAGGAAGTTGTAGGTAGCCATATTTATTATAGTTTAGTCGGGCAGTTACAAAATACAGAAAATTTAGAGGATCCTGCTTATTATTTTCATCGCTATAGACCTGCCGATAATTTAATGGGGTTTGCGCCAGAAGTGATGGATAAATTTTCCTTAAAATTTTCCGAGTTGCAGCATCTTATGAAATCTAGTTTTAGAAATTTGCGTGAAGATGATAAGAGCAGAATGAAATATTTATATGATATAATCGAGAATACGAATGAAGATTTAGGCGACAATAAGCAGCAAGTTCTGGTTTGGCAGCAATCTAATCCTAAAAATGCAGGTTATTTGCTTAGAACAAAGACAAACTATGAATTTGAAATAATCGTTAACCGTGATTTTCTTGGTATGAGTGAACAAGCTAAGAAGATGCTGGTATCAGGGAGAAACACGCCTGCGAATAAATTATTTTCAGTTACGTATGATAAACTTAATTGTAATTCTACCTCGCCAGAAGAAGATCAATCTATACAGGTTATTACCAAGGCTGCTTTCGCTGAAACAGCGAAAGCAGCACGGGAATACATCGCTAGAAAAGCAGGTACAACTAGTGCAGGTATACAGGTTCCAGATTACCGTGGGCAAGAGGAAAACCAAAAACGCTCACAGATACGGACGCTCTTAAAAGAGAATAATTATGCTGTTGATCAAATTCTAAAGCTACGTAACTCTTTAATGGATACCGCTAATAGTAGGATTAAATACTTTAACCATAGCCCTATTTATAAGTATAACCCTTTGGTTAAAAAGTACTCTACTAGAGATGATGAGGGTAAGAAACAAAGCATCTCAAGGCGAAATAGTGAATTAACACTTATTTTTACCTTATATGTTTATAAGCGTTGGTTTGAAAATGGGACCCATTTTCATACTAATGGTGGGGCATTACAAGCCTTCAATAATGAGATTGAGCAAAATCGAAATCTGGACTTTCTAAAGAAAGGAAGGCAAGAAGGCGTTTTTTCTTCCGGATATTCAAGTATCTATAGAGTGTATACAGACTATCTGAAAAAAATTGATAAGCTCTCTCTTCAGTATAATAGTGAAGTTTCCAGGAATGAAAGTCATCATCAGAGGAACGTAGAGACCATACATGTTGCACCAGCACAAAAATGTCAAGCATATGAAAAGAAAAATCCAGTGCTTCGGGGCCTTGAACAAATACTTAATCCAAATCTTTCACGTCAATACAAGCTCAATAAATTACGGAAAAACAGATCTAGCATAATTAAAAGGCAACCAGATCAAAATATGTTTGATAAAATGAAAAGTTATTTCTTTGATCGCGAAGAATATAAAGCTGCAGTTCGAGCTTTAGATGGAGAGAATACAAGGCTTGTAACAAATGATATCAGGGAAAGAAATGATACTAGAAAATTTGATAAGCTTATTGAGAAGCTTGCGACTTCTCATCAACATAGTTTAAAAAGCGTCAGGATGGCTTTTAAGGTCTATTTGGATAAAAGAATAGAAGATACTGATTCTTTCGCTAACTTCTAAAGAAAGTCTATTCATTTAATTGTGGTGAGAGATGAAAAGGCTCAGTCTTAAGCTATAAATGAGCACTGATAATTTGGATTTTTTGTGCGTTCTTGATTAATATCATAATTTTGGTGTACTTCTTCTCGCAATGGATCAAGTCAGATAATCGGCTTGTGATTTCAACTGGTGAAATTTCCCCAAAAAGTGTGGGTAGGTTCATCAAGCACTCTATGAAAATAGCAGCAGAGTATATTAACTAATATCTAATGGTATATTATAAGTTATTAGCTATAGTTAATTGTAACCCTATTTGAAACGCGGTTCATTATGAAAATAACTTCCTTTTTCACAGCAAAATTTATATTGTCAGGTAGCTTTGTTCTTTTCTTGTCTGGTTGTTCTAATGATGGAGCCACATCACAACAGGAAGTTGTTATTGACGCAACAGTTCCAAGTTATATTGAAAAAGATACAACAGTTACTGTTCCAATTTCACTAGTTTATGCTACTAGTATGCCAGTATCAGTTAATAATGATGATACGCGTACTGTATGGATTAATGATGTTTCTGCTTGTGACCCAAAGTTGCTTATTTCTCCTGCTACCTTAAATATTATTGTCGGTGCCCCAGCTACAAGCTTTGACTTAACTGCGCCAAGTGACTTCTGTGAGCACATAGTTCAAATTAGCGTTAGTGGCTCTCCAGCATCTACTGTATCAGACCCTGTCACAGTTCTTAATAGTGTAATAGATGTTGGGCTATATACTCCTTCAGGATACCCTACTGATTCTGTTGCCCAAGGGGATAGCATTATCATTCGGTTTACAGCTCCTTCAGACGCTGCGAGACAGGGAGAGACGAAGTCGGTGTCGAGTAGTACGAGGTAGCCCGTGCTATAAATTAAAG
>CAJXRW010000284.1 GCA_913060525.1 uncultured Gammaproteobacteria bacterium | reverse complement strand
GACAGTCAGAAAGTGGAAGTTATAAAACATTTTACATGGAAAATGAAGTGCTATTGGATAAGCAACGTATAAACAAATATGCTTCCAGCCAATCAGATGCTTTAAATTATATAATACGTCATGAAAATAATCATGTTTGCCAGGTAAAAGTTCAAACTAAAATTAAAGATTTAATTGATAAAGAGCTTCAGGTTTATGGTTCTTGGACACAATTATTGGATGTCAATAAATATCAGGAAAAATCTTTAAAAATAATGGATCGAGACAAAATGGCATATTCTTCAAAAGTTATTTTTAAAAAAGGATATGTTTTAAACGAAAATGTTGAAAAAATTGATCGGTTTATTGAGTTAAGTAACTTAATAAATTATAGACAATTTGACAAAGATACTATTTTAGCTATTTGTGATATCTCCACATTAAACTCTGAGGCTTTAGCATATTTAAATGGGCTGATATCCGTTGACTATCAAAAGGATAACCAGATTTTAATGTTAAATTTTCGTGATGGCACACAGTTAGAAAAATTAAAAATATATCACGGAGTAAAGCGACTAACTAAGGTGTTAAATTATTTACTTAATGAAAATATCCAGATTGCAGTAAATATGCATAAAACTTTTGATTAAATTTAAAAATAAAATTATGACTATAAAAGGAGAAAAATATGTTTGGATATGATGAAAAAGAGGTGGTTGTCGTTGAAAAATTAAGCCTAAATGCTTTATCTGAAGTGACTGAAAAGTTAGATCAAGGTAAATATGTAGAAGCTGACCAACAAATTGAAGCTATTTTCATTCAGGATAAAATCTGGGATGTGAGATATTTAATGTATTATTTGTTCTCACAGTTAGCACAAAATAAATTTGATACATATATTGAGTTCTCTGAACATGTTAATTCATTATTTACAGATAATTATGCGCTACTTTCACCAATACATCGTAAAGAAAAGGTCGTTCAAAAAGCAATTGATTGGTTTGAAAAATATTTCCCTGAAAAATTCGAAGCTGTGATGGATATTTTCCCTAATGAGCAAGAATTAGAAAGTGTTTGTTATAGTACAATAAGGCTTATTGATGCAATGGCAGAAAAATCATATATTGTTGAAAGCTTGCAACAAAAGCTTAATAAACTAACCCAGTCTTTTTCTGTTAAAACAAACTCAAATACCAGTAATATCGAGTCAGAAGAAGAGCAAGAAATAACTAGTAATGATGGAAATAACCTACAAATAAAGGATGAACAAACAGATTTGCCACCATCTACAAGTACCTTATCCGCCCAACAAGAAAAAAATGAACAGGAAGTACAAAATGCCTCAGTTGAATGGGCTCGTTTGCTTACCTTGCTTGAAGACTATAGGTATTATACTGAAAATGGTCATTCCGAAATTGCATATTTAGCGCATCTTAAAATAGAAAAAGCGTTGTCAAACTTTAATCCAGTTACATATTTTCCAAAGGTTTTTGAGGGATATTTAAGATCTAAAATCCATAATTATACTAATTTGTATAACTTCAAAAGACAACAAATAGAAGAACAACCTTATGCACATATGGTGAGTGAAATTTTAGAAAATAATGATCCTCACTTAAGGAAAATGTTAAGCGAAAAGCCGTTTGAATATATTGAGGAGCATAGCTCTGCTGCAGAAGAATATGTAGATGAAGATATATAAGAATAAATTTATCATTTAATCAAAGATTAAAAATCTATATCGACAAACTTTATGAATATTGGAAGACTTCAACGAGTTTTTAAGTACCTATGGAATACATAATTTGGCTTAATTTATTGCAGATTTTTGTTTAAGCAACAACCAAATAAGGTATGTCGTGCCAATAATTGGCAATATGAGTCCAGTCGGTATTTCAATAGAATTAAACCCAAACATTACTAACATATCAGTCATTGCCACAAACATTCCACCTATTGCAGCACTTGCAATGACGAGTTCTTTTGGTTTTGTAAAACCTAATATTCTTGCTATATGTGGCGCCATTAAACCGATAAAACTCAACATGCCAACAGTTGCGACCACTAAAGATGTAAGCAAAGTGGCAAGCAACAATAACAACATGCTTTCAAATTGAATATTACTGCCTAGGCTTTTGGCTTTTTCTTGTCCAAATGACAATCGAGTTATCCAAGGCGATAGAAAATAACAAAATGGGGATATAGCTAAAAAAGCTAACCCAAAATATAACGTTGTTTGCCAATCTTGACCATATAGGCTGCCTGAAAGCCATTGCAATATTTGTGATGATTTTACACCAGACATGGCGAGTATCCCCATATTAATTGCTGAATATAGTGCGCCAAATGAAATTCCAACAATTGCTAATTGAATAGGGGATAATCTGAATTTTGTAGCAAGAAAAATGATAATGAAGAACGCGATAATTCCGCCTGAAAACGCAGAAAGCTGAATATATAACCATGACATTTGAGGGAAAAACAAGGTAAAAATTAGCGCACTACAAGTTGCCCCCTGGCTAACACCAATGATTTCAGGGGAGGCAAGTGTATTTTGTATAATACTTTGAAAAAACAGTCCACTAACTGCTAAAGCGCAACCCGCTAAAATAGCCAGAACAATTCTAGGTGAATATACCTCATAGTATAAAAATGCATAAACGGTTTGTTTTTGAATAAAGTAACCATTCGCTATATCAGTTATTACATTCAGTCCTGAAGAAAATATTACCCCAACCAATAGGACGGATGAAATTATGCATAAAAGGGTTGTGATCTTTATATTTTTACTAAATCCATATAACCCAATATGCTTATTTTCATTAATTGAATAGTAACCAGGTCGAAGCATTGTCCATAACAAAATAGGCGCACCTAGTGATGCTGTTAAAATACCAACTGGTAAGTTTAGGTAAAAATATTTTTCAAACATAATTGTTACAGTATCAGCCAATAGTAATACAAATATCCCCAAAATTAAGCACAAAACCATAAATAATTTAGCCGATTGCACACCTAGTGCTCGCAATATGTTGGGAACAAATAACCCTATAAAACTAATAGGCCCAACTAAAGTAATCGCAAAACAGGTCAACATGGTTCCTAAAAAAAGTAGAAACCATTTAGTCGTATTTAATGGTATTCCTAGTGATTGAACAACTTCATCACCTAACTCATAAAACCTAATTATTTTTGAAAATAGCAATGCTATTAGAATTGATATTAGGATGTATTTCCAAACCGTTGATACAATTTCCCATCCTTGTTGTTCAGCATCTCCAGCTCCCCATGCAAATAAACCAGATACATTGTTTTCAAAATATATACTTAGGATTGCAGCGATTGCGCTAAGCGCTAATGATACTGCTGTACCTATAAAAATTGTGTGGATTTGGCCATCTTTTTTATAACATAGACCAAAAATAATAAGTGTAATAACAGTGCCACCAAATAAAGAAATAAAAATCCGATGTTGTTCGAATAGACTAGGAAAAAAAATTAAGGTTACAACTAATGCCAGATGTGCCCCAGAACCGACACCAAGCAAACTTGGAGATGCTAATATATTTCGACTAGCAACTTGAAACAAATATCCAGCCAATGCTAGGGCTGAGCCCGCTAGAACAACTGCAAAATATCTAGGTAAGGCAATTTCCCATAAAAGCAAATTATTAAATCTGTCTCTTATACACATCTCCGAGCCCACGAGACAGGCAGAAAT
>CAJXRW010000283.1 GCA_913060525.1 uncultured Gammaproteobacteria bacterium | reverse complement strand
CTACACAGAGTAGATCGTCGGCAGCGTCAGATGTGTATAAGAGACAGATATATGAGTCAGTGAATAGGAAGTACCCTATTTTGATTTTGTTCACAATATTATGATATTTCATCGCAGCTTTATTCCTTTTTAGTAATACCTAGGGCATTAATTTGTCCAATTATTTTAATATCGTTACGTTAGTAGTAATTACGGATTTTTTTTCTAAACTGAATAGTAGTAAATATCTATTATTTGTATCTGATACCAGTTTAAAAGGAAGATAAATGCCTGAAATTACTAAAGATAAAAAGCGTACTAGAATTGCATTTGGCGTAATTATTTTAATTATTGTGATTATTTTTGCCGCAATTTTTGGTATTCCAGCCTATTTTAAACATCAGCAAGAACTTATTAAAGCTGCAAGTATTCCTCCACCACAGACGGTTACCGCCATAACTACAAAGGCATCATCTTGGACGCCAACTATTAATATTCCAGGGAATGCGCTGGCAGTTCAGGGTATTGATGTAACCGCTCAGGCTTCAGGATTAGTTACAAGTATTTCTTTTTCTACGGGACAAATGGTTAAAAAAGATCAAGAATTGTTTCGTTTAAATACTCAAGAGCTAGAAGCTGAATTAGAACAAGCGATTGCAGAGCGTGAAATCGCTGAAATCACATATCTTCGATATAAGGATTTGGTAGAGAATCAGGCGGCTTCATTTCAAAATTATGATGATGCCGCGGCAAAATATGCTGAGGCTAAGGCGCAAGTAAAAATTGTACAGGCAAATATTGACTACCATATTATTAAAGCGCCATTTGATGGCATGATTGGTATCCGAAATATTAGCTTGGGGCAATATTTTCAAGAGGGCGATAATGCTGCCGTCTTAACAATGGTGAACCCAATTTATATTGATTTTCAAATACCACAAAATTATCTTTCTAATATTAAGGTAGGCGGGGATATTGAGTTTTTATCTGATGCTTACCCTGGTAAAAAGTTAAAAGCTAAAATTACTGGACTTAATTCAGCAATTAATACGTCTAGCAGCCAGTTAGAAATACAAGCAACTTATACGAATGATGATGAATCGACACTAATTTTACCTGGTATGTATGTTAATGTGAGCATCGTTCTCCCAACCGTTGAGAATGCCATTGTTTTACCTAGAAACGCGGTAACCAGCAGCCTGTATGGTGATGTCGCCTATGTGCTTGAACCAGTTATGGAAAACGGCGAGCAAAAAATGGCTGAATATACCACAATGAAAAATGGCAGTTTGGTCACAGTTGAAACAAAAAGCCCATTGTATAAATCAAATCCAATTAATGTAAAGCCGACTTATAGTAAAGATAACAATGTTGTGGTTAAGGGGCTTAAACCTGGGCAGGTGGTGGCAACTTCAGGGCAGAATAAACTTCAGAAAAATTCTTCAACAATTGTAAATAACAGTATTAATTTCGCTGATAAAAAACAAGATTTTGTAGATTAAATCTGGAGCACGAATATGCATTTTATTGATATTTTTATTAAGCGACCCGTTTTATCCTGTGTGATAGCTTTGCTGTTTATCGTCTCTGGCATTGGAGGTGCTTTATCATTACAAGTTAGAGAATACCCTAATGTAAATAGCTCGGTTATTACCGTTACGACAGTTTATTCAGGTGCCATACCTTCGATAATGGAAGGGTTTGTAACCATTCCTTTAGAGCAGACAATTGCAACTGCTGAAGGCATTGATTATATGTATTCCCAAAGTATCTCAGGGACCAGTACTATAACCATATATACTGCAATGGATGCTGATCCAAATACGGTTTTGACTCAAGTTGTGCAGAATGTCAATGCGGTTTTGAGTGAGCTGCCGACGGGTACGCAAACGCCTTCGATTACTATTAATTCAGCAAATAATTTTCCCGCTTTAATTTTGGCATTTACCAGCGAGGAGTTAAGCCGCCAACAGATTTCTGCCTACTTGGTTAATGTATTAACCCCAAGATTATTATCACTTGGTGGGTTATCCGAAGTTGAAATTTTAGGTGAGCAACCATTTGCGATGCGTATTTATATGGATCAAGATAAGTTGACTCAGTACGGACTAACACCAACTGATATTGGTGAAATGCTCACTGCAAATAGTTTAATTACAGCAGGTGGTGAAATTAAAGCCGATTATGTTGACTATACCATTAATGCTAAAACTTTATTAACGAGTGCGCCAGAGTATGAAAACCTGATTGTTAAAACGACACAAAATGGCAGTATCATTCGCTTGAGAGATGTTGCCGAAGTTCAGCTAGGCGCAGAAACCTATGATACCAATGCAACTCTAAATGGTAAAACGGTTGTGGCTGCGGGTGCGATTTTATCGTCAAATGCCAATGCGATTTCAGTGATTCAAAATATCATCAATCATTTACCTCAAATTAATCAGCACCTACCGCCTGGCTTAGATGTAACTATTGCCTATAACAGTAATTTATACATTGAAGCCTCAATTAATGACGTAATTTCAGCACTAATAGAAGCTGCTCTTATCGTTGGTTTCGTCTTATTTTTATTTATTGGCTCTGTCCGTTCGGTCATCATTCCTGCGGTTGCGATTCCAATTTCTTTAATTGGTTCTTTCTTTTTGATGAAGTTAATGGGTTTCTCAATCAACTTATTAACCCTTCTTTCAATGGTTTTGGCAATAGGATTGGTCGTAGATGATGCTATTGTCGTGCTAGAAAATATTTATAGGCATATTGAAGAAGGTAAAACGCCATACGACGCCTCAATACAAGGCGCAAGAGAAATTGCAAATCCAGTTATATTAATGACGTTAACATTAGTTGCTGTGTATATTCCAATTGGAATGATGGGGGGCTTTACTGGCGTTTTATTTACTCAGTTTGCTTATTCCCTAGCTGGTGCGGTTGTTATCTCAGGGATTGTTGCTTATACCTTTTCACCGATGTTGTGCTCTCGGATTTTAAAGCCATCTATTACTGAAGCAAGGATGGTGAAATTTGTCGATCGTATTTTTGATCGAATTAAAACGGGTTATACCAAAATTTTAACCACTATTTTGAGTGTTAGAATTGCCATGATTTTATTTGCCATTGCAATTTTAAGTACTTGTTACATTATGTTTACAGGGATTAACTCTGAACTTGCTCCAACGGAAGATCAATCATTTATTGGTATACAAGGTACGGCACCAGCTGCAGCAAATATATATTATTTAAATACCTTTGCACCAGCAATGTACAAGGCTATGGATGATCTACCAGGTAGATTAAATAGTTTGGTTGTCGGCGGGAATCCTCAAACAAATAATTATTTTGGCGCTTTTGTAATGACGCCGTGGGGAGAGCGTGACGTTACGCAAATGCAAGTTCAACCCATGTTGCAAGATAGGCTAAATAACGTAACTGGTGCGCAAACCTACACATTTACGCAACCAGCATTGCCAGGTATTCCTCAAGGACCGCCAATGCAATTTGTCATTCAGTCAATTCAATCACATGACCAGATTTTTCCAATTGCGAATCAGGTGGTTAAAAAAATGATGGAAAGTGGGTACTTTCTATTGGCTCAAAGTGATTTAATGTTCGACAATAACGAAATATCCATTGATATTGATAAAGATAAAGCTTCATCACTTGGCATTACTATGTCCTGTCTCTTATACACATCTGACGCTGCCGACGATCTACTCTGTGTAGAT
>CAJXRW010000282.1 GCA_913060525.1 uncultured Gammaproteobacteria bacterium | reverse complement strand
AGATTTCTGCCTGTCTCGTGGGCTCGGAGATGTGTATAAGAGACAGCTATAGCCTGGAACGCATATAAAATTCACTCGAACACATAGCAAGGATTAGCTAATGATTAAAATAAAACATACTTTTAAGCTTATTTGTAATGTATACAAAGAAGCTAAAATATTCAACCGCATGTACTATCAAGCATTATCTCAGGATTATGGGTTAACCAAAGAAGAGGTAAGACACCGTAAGGAAAGCTAATCCATGAAGCTAACTTCTATTTTATTGTTCCTCGATAAATCCTCGTGTCCTTGGTTCAATTTCGAGTCTAGTCACCACTTATTTTCTTTATTTTCAAATAGTAACCACTAGAACTTAATATTAATTAATGCGCCTTCACCCTGTTTTTTAATGGTGCAGTCAGCCACATTCAAATTACCCATTAAGCTTAAATAATCAAAATCACTGCCAATGCCATTAGTTGCAGCAAGTACGATTATTTTATCCATTTTACAGGCAATAACTAACGGTTTATTTTTCCAGGTATTATCCAAATGGCTATATACATCAGGCAACACATAACTTTCAGCAACACTAAATTCAATATTTTTTTTATTTGCCAAGGCATTCATAACTTCTTTAAAATCTGCTTGAAGATTAAGCATAATATATCCTAGCGTATTTAATAACTTAAATAGAGATTAACAGTATATCTTGTAAAGATCAAAAAACAATAATACCGCATAAGGCAATTTTTATAGCTTAAATCAAATATTGATGATGAAAATTTAAATGTTTTTCAATATAAGATGCAATAAAAAAATAGCTGTGATCATAACCGCTATGATATTTAACTTCCAATGGATAATGGTTGACAGAAGCTGCCTCTTCCAGGGTTGACGTTAATAATTGGGCTTTTAGAAACTCATCATCAGAACCTTGATCTACTAATATCGGTGTAAATAATTGTGCTTGAGTGAGCAACATACTTGCATCATAAAGCTCCCAGTCAAACTTATTGTGACCCAAATACGCGCTAAATGCTTTCTTCCCCCAAGGACAATTAATTGGATTGCTAATAGGACTAAATGCACTAATACTGCAATAGGAACCTGGATTTTTCAAACCAACAACCAAAGCACCATGACCGCCCATTGAATGCCCACTAATTGCTTTACGGCTTGTTACTGGAAAATTAGCTTCTACTAACATGGGTAATTCAATACTTATGTAGTCAAACATTTGATAGTGTTTATTCCATGGGGCTTGGGTAGCATTAATATAAAAACCTGCGCCTAACCCTAAGTCATAACTTTTATCTGGATCATCTGGCACATTTTCGCCTCTTGGACTTGTATCTGGCATCACAAGCATAATGCCAAGTTCAGCTGCCATTCTCTGCGCACCAGCTTTTTGTACAAAATTTTCATCTGTACATGTTAAACCTGAGAGCCAATATAGTACGGGTACATTTTGAGTCGCCGCAATCGCTGGAATATAAACGGAAAATGTCATGGTACAATTCAATACATCAGAATCATGTTGAAAGCGTTTTTGCCAACCGCCAAAACATTTATGCTTACTAATTTCTTTAAGCTGCATGATATTTACCTTATTGATCAAACCTAATGACACTTCTAATGCTCTCACCCTTGTGCATTACATCAAACGCTTCATTAATTTTTTCTAATGAGTAAGTGTGGGTAATAAAATCTTTTAGATTAAACACACCATTCATATAGTCTTCTACATAATTAGGTAGTTCAGAACGCCCTTTAACCCCACCAAAAGCCGTTCCTTTCCAGACTCTACCTGTCACTAATTGAAATGGACGAGTTGAGATTTCTTCCCCAGCGCCAGCAACGCCGATAATAATAGATTCACCCCAGCCTTTATGACAGCACTCAAGCGCCGAACGCATGACATTTACATTACCAATACATTCAAATGAGTAATCAACACCACCATCAGTTAAGTCAACAATCACTTCTTGAATTGGTTTGTCATAGCTATTTGGGTTTATGCAATCCGTCGCACCTAATTTTTTAGCTAGCTCAAATTTACGCTCATTGATATCAATTGCGATAATTCGCCCAGCTCTGGCTAAATTAGCACCAATGATTGCAGCTAGACCAATACCGCCTAGACCAAACACAGCAACCGTTTCACCTTCTTTTACTTTCGCTGTATTTTTAACTGCCCCCATGCCTGTTGTCACGCCACAGCCTAATAAACAGACTTCTTCAAGAGGAGCTTCTTTATTTATTTTTGCTAATGAAATTTCTGGTAATACCGTATATTCAGAAAAAGTTGAACACCCCATATAATGGTAAATTGGCTTACCGTCTTTGTAAAAACGGGTTGTGCCGTCGGGCATGACCCCTTTACCTTGAGTCGCACGTATCTTCTGACATAAATTGGTTTTGCCTGACGTACAGAACTTACATTCACCACATTCTGGTGTATAGAGTGGAATGACATGATCTCCTATTGCAACACTTGTTACACCCTCACCAATCGCCTCAACAACTCCCCCACCTTCGTGACCCAATATCGCTGGAAATAAACCCTCTGGATCAGCACCTGACAAGGTAAAGGCATCAGTATGGCAAACACCTGTTGCTTTAATCTTAACTAAAACCTCACCTGCTTTAGGTGGTACAACGTCAACGTCTTCAATTGAAAGTGGTTGGTTTGGCGCCCAAGCAATTGCTGCTCTGGAGCGAATCATTTTCTCTACCATGCAAATTCCTATTTAAATAAACATTCGATAGCAGGCATTATGGCATGGATACTTGCAAGCAGAAACCCTCTCAATCTTTTGATAGTGATTCTTAAATAAGAAATTATCCAGATTAAGAAAAATCCAAATATATTATATACTTATCTGAACACATAGACTTGATTTTATACAATGTTTAAAAAGTTTGCTTTTCTATTACTAATGTCTACGCTCATCACGGCATTTGCCAGTGAAACAAGAATCGCCCGAAAAATCATTGTGCTATATGAAAACAAGTCATATCCATTAAAAGTACAACTTGTTACGACAGCTGCCGAGATGCCATTAAATTACTTAGGCTTGCAAGCGGAATATCATAATGTTAATCAACCCTTACCAGATATAAAAAATGACCCATCTGTTAGAGGAATATTAACCTGGTTTGATTCAGAGGAAGCTGTTAATGACCCAATTGAATATATCAACTGGTTACAACAAGCCCTTATAGCAGGTAAAAAACTAGTGATACTTGGCAACCCTGGTTTTCTTAAAAGCCCCGTATCAAACAAAATGACAGAGGAAAGAGATATTAATAAAGTATTTAGATTTCTTGGGTTAGAGTTTTCATCAAACTGGATTAACACCTACCATGCCCAAATCATTTATAGTGATCCCGAAATGATGGATTATGAAAAGTATCTTGAAGGAAAGGTTGAGCCTTACTTTCCAACAAAACTTTTTAACCATCAATACACATCATATCTGCGTGTTGCACTTTATGGTGAAATTAGAAATGCTTCCGATCTCGTCGTCACTGGTCCGAATGGTGGCTACGCTGCTGCAGGATATGAGTTTTTTTCAATTTACTCACAAGAGAGAAAACAAGACTTAAAAGAATGGATTCTTGACCCTTTTCTATTCTTTGAAAAAGCATTTGACACTCAAAATTTACCTAAACCCTGTCTCTTATACACATCTGACGCTGCCGACGATCTACTCTG
>CAJXRW010000281.1 GCA_913060525.1 uncultured Gammaproteobacteria bacterium | reverse complement strand
TCTGCCTGTCTCGTGGGCTCGGAGATGTGTATAAGAGACAGCTTCTATCTTCTATATAATTAACAGGCTTATTTGTTTTGAAACTAAATGATGAATATGCAAACCCATTTTCGCCCATTATATATTCTACAGACGTACCAAATGAAGTTACGTTCATCACATGATCCCAGTCGTCTGAAATATGCAAATTATTAAACTTTAAAACAATTTCATTTGCGCTTTTAGCGTAAGAATTAATACTATAATCACCCTTCGGCAATTTAATTGTAAAAACCCCATTTCCCTCATTATTTTGTCTAAAAGAGATATCCTTTATCTTGCCCAAGATTAACGGTTTCTCATTCTCATTGGCACTCTCAGGATCCTTAGTTTTTGGAAACAAGCTCTCGAAAGTATATTGCAAAACACTATTAGTTTGCTTTGTTAATACCAACGTATCTGGATGATTTAATGTAAGAAGAATTCTATGGCTATCTTTGCCTGATATAATTTTTATAGACTTAACATCATCATTTTTTAAATTTTCGACATCAGTTTGCGTCACATCTAACTGAACACTTTTTGGCAAGTCAAATACATAAGTTTTATTTTCATTTGCTGGAAATGTCTTTGGGATAACAACGCCATTTTTAAACTCTAATTGTATGCCTGTTGTCTTATTGTCCACAAGCATGGGTTTTATCGAAATAAGATCAGATGCTTCCACACTAACGGCAGTCACTAACATAAAAAATACGCTTCTCAAGCAATTACTGATTAGAGATTTCATTAATTTCATCATCCGTGGTTATTTTTAGCGTTGCTTCTTTTTCTACCCAGGTGCCTGAAAGAGTCTTTTTTATCTCTCGCACAACCATTCTATCTTTGCTAATTTTTATAATTTTCCCATGGTCACTTCCAATATAATCACCAACGGTTACAACGTGAACAATTCTATGATCCCCACTTAAAACCATTGCCCAATACTGGTCATTTTGCTCAACAACCCCAACGAGCCTTAGTGAACTTAATGGATAGCCCTCTAGTTCACCTTTCACACGACCTGGCTCAGGTAATTCAATGCCTGTTTGTATTGAAATATCTTCAATATCAGCTGTTTTTGCTAATGAAAACGGTGTTCTTAAGTTATTAGACGTGTATTGGTATGGGGTGTAACTTTTCAGCGTTGGAAGTTTTTCAATTGGTGATCTTATCGCATTTTTTTCAGCTTTTGCGATATATTGCTTTAGGTCATTATTATTTGTATCTGAACATCCCATTAGCCCAAAAGTAATCACCCCAAACAGAAAAAAAATGATATTCACATAAATCTTATCAGGTTTCATTCTTTATCTCTTTTTTGCTTTTAGTTTGGCTTCAAGCTTTTTTTTAGCCTGCTCTGACTGCTCTTGAATTGTTAAATATCGATAGGTATTTGCCGTGATATTCATCACAAGCTTGTTATTTGGATCATCTGACTTACCTTTGGATATAACATTAACTGAAAAATCTCTAATGGTAACTATTCTTGATAATGCTTCTATCCCTTCAACAAACTCACCTAGCTGGTCATAATCACCCTCAACTTCAATTTGAATGGATATTGTTTCGTAAAAATCTGTCACCTTACCTTCACTTGGACGGATTAAATTAAAAACCAATCCTGACTTCAAACCAACAGAGGTAATATCTTCCAATAACCCTGGGATTTCTTTCCTATCTGGCAACTGACTTAACAAACTGCCAAACATGATTTGTAATTGTTGCATCTGACCAATATATTCAGACAAATTGGCAGTCTTGTTAATACTGGATTTCAGCTCTTCTTTTAACGTAATTTCTTTTTTTTGTAATACTGAAAGCTTGTCCATAGAACTTTGGATTAAGAAAAAGTATCCTGCACAGGCAATAGCAATAAACACAATTAACCCGCAAAAACCTTTAACCACAATTGGCCATTCATCAACATTTTCCAAACTAAGTTCATTTAGTTTAATTGCCATATTACTTTACCCCACCACGTATTTGAGAGGGCATATCGCTCGCTGCTTCTGATGGGTCCAAAGTCAATGTTAAACGAAATTCATTTAAACGATCCGATGATTTGTTTTGGACATTCTTAATTTCATGGAGCACCGACCCCCTAAACCAAGCCGTTTCCTCTTCACTGTTAATTGAACGCATTAATTTTGAAATTTGGCTATTAGAATCAGTCACACCCATAATTTGCAATGAATTTTCACGCTTACTCATATCGGTTAAATAAACACCATCTGGAATAATGTCATTTAAAATATCAAAGATATAAACCACAACAGATCGATCATTTTGCAGACCTTCAATCATTTCTATGCGGTCAGTCAAATCAACTTTCAAAGTTTTGATCATTTCAATTTGCTCTATTTTTTTATTAAAGACCTCTATTTGCTTATTCAAAAAAACATTTCTTTTATTCTGATTATCTACTTGTAAAGAAAAAAACCACCAAGCTGCGAAAACAATACCAATCGAAACTAACGCACTGACTAACAATGAAGCCATAAAAACTCTTTTAGCTTTTTGGCGTCTTTTATGCCGCCAAGGTAATAAATTGATGGAAACAATCAAGACATCACCTCTCTGAGTGCCAAGCCAGCAGAAATCAGATATTTATACGATTTTTCATCGATATTCTGAGGATTTAGCTGGCTCATCCCGATATATGGGTTTGCCAAATAGACTGGCTTACCTGTTATAAAAGCGAATAGCTTTGTTATCCCTTCAATTTTTGCATTTTCACCATAAAGAATAATACAGTCAATATCCCTGTTTTTATGATTGGAACTAAAAATCTGTAAGTGACGCTTATACCATGGAACAACTTCCTCTACACCATGGGCATCCACCACTTTTTTCTTAAACTTAAAGTCTTCTTGCAACTGCACGTTACCATCAGCAATAATGGTTAGCTGTGACCGCCAAAAATCTAAATCTACAAATGCTAAGCAACTATCACTCGAATACTCATAGCCTTCGCAAAACTGAATAGACTCACACACTCTTAATAAAACATAATGATACACATCAACTATTTCCAGGCTTAACCCTGCTGCATCAATGATTTCAGAATAAATATCAACAGGTTCTTTATGAGTTGCCACCACAAGAACAGATTGTTTTGCTTTTGACTCAGATGCACCCAGAATTTGAAAATCCAAACAGACTTCATCAGATGAGTCTGGTATGTGCTTATCGGAGTCAAATTCAAGTTGATGCTCAATGTCTCTTTCACTTAAGGCCTCATCAAACTCTATTGTTTTAGAAATTACATTTCTTGAGTCTATAGCAATGGCAACTTTTTTATTCTTAATTTTGTAATGAGATATAAGCTTTTTAAAAGACTCCACGACGGACTCAATATTAACAATCGTCCTAGAAACAACTGCACCTTTTTCGAGATTACCTTCAACCGCAAACTCAATTTGATATTTTTTATTTTTAGCTAATTTTAAGCACACGAGTCTGATACATTGATCAGTTAACTCAACACCCAATACCGACTTTTGTGCCACTGGTTTATTCCAAAAAACCGTTTATTACGTATCTACCAGACTAGACAATGAACAGTTTTTTTTCCATTAAATGCATATAAAATATATAAATACTAACGAATTATCACCAACATACATCCGTACTAGAACCTGTCTCTTATACACATCTGACGCTGCCGACGATCTACTCTGTGTAG
>CAJXRW010000280.1 GCA_913060525.1 uncultured Gammaproteobacteria bacterium | reverse complement strand
CGTCAGATGTGTATAAGAGACAGTTATATAATATTTTGATTTAAAACAAAGTATACGTTTTTGAAGTTAGATCGAATTTCTATTTCATCTGCTCACTGATATACTATTTTTCAAATCATTATTTGTGTAATTTGGATAAATGAGCTCTTTCTCTGAGGAAAAAAATAATAAAAAGCTTGCAACAAAATGGCTGCGTGTTGAGTCGAAGTTGGGTAAAAAGTTTATATTAAGTACGGTCTATTTAGGGTTTATTAGTGGGATATTATTGATTTTACAAATGTATTGCTTGGCGCACATAGCCGATCAAGTATATATTCAAAAGTCTACTCCAAGTGAATTGACTATTTATTTTGCATTTATTATTGCGATAATTATTGTTAGAGCGTTTCTAGCTTGGGTAAAAGAAAAAGTTAGTTTTAAAGCTTCAGCTATTATTCGTCAAAATATTAGAGGGAGGATTTATAAACATATACAACGTTTGGGTCCTGTTGGTATATTAAAGCTAAATGCAGGTCAATTGGTTAGTTCGGCTATTGAGCAGACTGAAGCCCTGAATAATTATTTTGTTAAATATTTACCACAAATGTCTATAGCAGTATATATTCCGCTGGCGATATTGGTTTTCGTGTTTCCAATCAGTATTACAAGTGCCTTGCTATTATTGGTTTGTGCGCCTCTAATACCATTATTCATGGCATTAGTTGGCATGGGCGCCGAATCGTTGCATCAAAAGAACTTTGCTGAAATATCTAAAATGAGTCAATTTTTTCTTGATACACTTCAGGGTTTAGTAAGCTTAAAATTACTTGGACGGAGTAAAGACCAATCTAAAGCGGTTTTTACTGCTTCAGATGAATACCGTAAAAAAACGATGGGCGTGCTTCGCGTAGCATTTTTATCATCTGCAGTTCTTGAGGTATTTGCTGCGGCATCTATAGCGTTATTAGCTATTTATTTAGGTATGGGTTTCATAAATAATGGTACAGGAAATGATATTTGGTGGGGGTTGAAAGGCATAACGCTAGAGGGAGCTTTATTCATATTACTTTTAGCGCCAGAGTTTTTTTTGCCACTCAGAGAGTTAGGAACTTACTACCACTCAAGGGCTGAAGCAATAGGAGCAGCTATTGAAATACAAAAAGTATTTGATTTAAAGGTAAATACCAACAATGTCATTGAGGTAAAACGAATTGCTAAGTTTGACAAACAAGAAGAGATATCGCTTAAACTAAAAAATGTTTCATTTCGCTATGATGGCACAAAGAATTCAGCGCTTTCAAATATCAATATTAATATTCATCCGAAAGAGAAAATTGCAATTATTGGTGAAAGTGGTTCTGGGAAATCCACCTTCATGAATTTGCTTTTAAGGTTTATATATTTGAGCAGTGGGGAAATTGTAGTCAATAATACAAGCCTATATGGAATGTCTGAAACTGATTGGTATGACAATGTTAGCTGGTTGGGTCAAAACCCCATTATTTTTTCTGGAACTATTCGTGAAAATTTGATGCTTGCCAAAGAAAGATCAACAGATGAAGAGCTTTGGAGTGTGCTGGCTCAGGCTAATCTTGAGAGTACTGTTAGAAATTTACCTGATCAGTTGGATACTTTTGTTGGCGAGAATAATACTGGACTGTCAGGTGGTCAAGCACAAAGGCTTGCATTAGCAAGAGCATATTTAAAAAATACGCCTTTATTGTTGTTGGATGAACCCACTGCAAGTTTGGATATTGAAAATGAAAAGCTTGTGATAAATGCTATTGAAAAAAACTGGATGGATAAAACAGTTTTGTTGTCAACGCATAGAGTTTCAGTGTTAGAGAAAATGGATAAAATATTAGTTCTGGATGAAGGTGTATTAATCCAGTTTGGAACATACAAAGAATTAATAGAAGATAAAAATGGCTATTTATTTAGTATTGTTAACTTAATGGGAGTTGATGCATGAAGCCATTAATACCATTTATAAAATTATTTAAAAAACAATTATGGTGGATTTTGCTGGGTCTGGCGCTTTCATATCTTACTATTTTATCTAGTATCGGGCTGTTGTCCTTATCAGGTTGGTTTATATCAGCTTCAGCTTTTGCAAGTCTTTCATATCAGACAGCAGCAAATTTTAACTTCTTTTTACCTTCTGGTGGTGTTCGTGCTTTTTCTATGGCAAGAATCGGTGGTAGATACGGCGAGAGGGTAACGACTCATGAGGCTACCTTTAAAATATTAACAAATATTAGAGTTTGGTTCTATGATAAAATTGAACCATTGGCGCCAACTTATTTTGCAAAATACAAAAGTGGTGATTTATTAACAAGAATTGTAAGTGATATAGATGCTTTGGATAGTTTGTATATTCGAATCATTCTTCCTGTGATTGTATTTATAGTAACTACGCTAACCGTTTTATTTTTCTTTTCATTTTTTTCTTTAAAAATTGCTTTTATTAGTGTGGGGGCATTAGTAATGGCTGGTGTCTTCATTCCGCTTTTTTCTTGGGTTATGGCTAAGAAAATTGCAAACCAGTTATCTGTAAAAACTGCTCATTTGAAAACTGAAACAGTTGAATATGTGCAAGGATTGTCTGTGCTTAAATTGTTTCAAAGTGACCGAATGAAGATAGCAGAACTTTCGGGGCATAGTGATGAGTTAATTAATAGCCAAAAACAGATGAGTAGTATTACGGGTGTTAGTGCAGCATTAATGACGATATTTCTTGGAATTTCTATACTATTGACGGTCTGGTTTGCGTGTGATTTAGTCGTTCAGAATCAATTAAATGGTGCTAATATTGCTTTGTTGGCGTTGGGTGTGATTGGGATGTATGAGTCAGTTCTTATGTTACCAGTAGCATTTCAATATTTGGGGAAAACAATTCGTTCGGCAGAACGCTTGTTGGAGCTAACGAATGAAGTAAGTAGCATAGAATATGGTATACAGGAGAATATAAATCAAAAATTAACAATAAATTATCGTGATGTGTGTTTTTCGTATACAAATAATGAAATCTATCCAGTTTTGTCAAATATAAATTTAGAAATAAGCCCCAATCAGAAAGTAGCAATTGTTGGTGAAACTGGTTCAGGTAAAACTACCCTGATGTATTTGCTCTCACGTTTTTGGCTGCCGACTTCAGGCAATATTTTTATAAATGATACGCCAATAGAAAAATTTACTGAGGAGTCACTGCGTAATATGTTTACCTTTGTTCAGCAAAATGAACATGTTTTCAATACATCTATTCGAGAAAATTTATTATTAGGTAATCACGCTGCAACTGAAGATGAGATGCGTCAAGTGCTTAGTGTTGTGCAGTTAGAAAAGTATATTGAAGGTTTGTCTTTGGGGTTAGATAACGCAACGGGTGAAAAAGGGTGTTATTTATCAGGAGGTCAAAGAAAAAGATTGGTGTTAGCTAGAGCGTTATTAAGAGATACCGCTGTTTATATTCTAGATGAACCAACAGAAGGACTTGATAAGAAAACAGAGTTAGCGTTGATTGATTCATTGTTAAATTATTTGTCTGGGAAAACAGTTATAGTTGTTACACATAGCCCAAATACTGCGAATAGAATGCAAAATCAATATGTCATGCAAACAGGAAAATTATTTGCTAAATAATACTGTTACATCTTTCGATTTTTAATTTTCCCCTAATAAAATTTACCATACAAATACATGTCCTGTCTCTTATACACATCTCCGAGCCCACGAG
>CAJXRW010000279.1 GCA_913060525.1 uncultured Gammaproteobacteria bacterium | reverse complement strand
GTATAAGAGACAGGTTTATATCGACGTTTAATGCTCATCTCGAAAAAGTTGATCCCTACTATACGCAGAGAATTATTTTTAGAAAAGGGCTCTATATTGGTGTATTAGCACTTATTTTTTATCTCATTTTTCAGCCTAAAGAGGGCTATGCTTATGTTGTTACGCCCTTTTTAGGTTTTTTTATATTTGAACTACCAGCATTTAATACCTATAAAAAAAAATATGCCGCCTTAATTTTTGGTTATGGTTCAGCCATTATCTTTTCTAGTCTTTTTATTTTGTTGTCACCCTATAGATGGCTGTTATTCTTTACGGGTTTGGTGTGTTTTTTCTTATTTTGTTATTTAACCATTAAATATCTACGGATGTTTAAAATGATTGTTATTCCATTTTTTCTCATTTCGATCGCTTTTATTTCCACAGAGCCACTTGGCAGCTTACAAGCGATGAAGGGCGTTGTCTTCGCCATGTCGTTGGCGTTGTTTGTTGTGATTATCGGTTATAAGACCCATCAGAATTTATATTTAAATGTATGGTATCGCGCCTTAAAAATCAGTTTTAAAAGAATGCAAAAAAACTTAAAACATCTACTGGATGATGAGCATATTTGTTATGACCCAACAGTTATGTTATCGATTAATACCATGGCGGAATATAAAAGAATTATTCCTGCAACAAATTTGCTTAATGTGTTAAGAGTTGTTGTTAACACGCGTAACTTAAACATGACGATTATTTACTTGCGCTCTGTCGATATTGATAAAGAATATTGGCAATTATTTATGCCACTTTTGGATAAATTTATCCAGAGCTTAGAAGACAAAACTGAATTTGACTGCACTCTCATTACCCATTCACAACTCGCCCCAAAAAATGTTCATCAACGCCGAGGTTATCAACATTTTCTTATGATTGCCAAAAACTGGAATAAATTATGCACCCAGGTTTAAAGCGCCATTTAGAATACGCCAGGGTGTGGCAATTAACGTTTACGTTTGCAATTGCTTTCGCGATTTTTGTTTTTTCTCATTTACCTCATAAGTGGTGGGTATTATCAACGGTATTAATTGTTTCAGCTGCTTATGAACCAGGGTTGATTATAAAAAAATCATGGCAGCGCAGTAAGGGAACTATCATTGGATTAATACTGGCTGGAATTGTGCTGGCATGTTTACAATTTAATTTTCGATATACGCCTTTAATTTTGGTGTTATTGGGGGGCATTAGTTTTACTTTCTTCCCAGCAAAATATACGGCTCAAGTCGCTGGTATTACCATGTTTCTTTTTATTAGTTCTTCTTTTCTACCAAACGAGAGCTCTTTTTTCCAAGAAATGATTGACAGAATGATTAGTACGATTATTGGGATATTGATCTGCATGGCTGGGGATTTCTTGTTATTTACTAAATTTCAATACTCTAGACGCAATTATGCCATTATGCAACGTGAGGTCTGTTTGCTGATGCATCGAACGGTTAGCCAATTAATACAATTGAAGGATCGCCCATATTCAACCATGCGCATGCAAAAAATAAGAGAAAGTTATAGTATAACGTTTGCAACTATAGCGATATCTGGCGACAGTATTAAACATGATTTCAGAGTATCGCCAATCGCTGCTGAAAAAATCAAAAAATTTGATGAGCATATATGGGAGATGCGAACCGAAACCGCTGCCATTAGTTATTGTGTTTTGCTTTCAAGAGATTACGATGCGTTAGATCAACACGTAGCGCGGTTTAATCGACTGTTAGAAGAAGCAAAGCAATATTTTATTAAGAAAAAATTCACTGAAGAGGTGGGCTCAGCTCAAAGTAATGGTACGGAATTAGCTAACCCAGCTCAAAAGATGTGACCCCATAAATATTTGATAAACAAATATCAGGTTCAGTTTTATTGTACATTCGAGCCGTTTCAAAAACTTTTTGCATACTATATTTTTTGACCAAATCATACGCTTTTTTATTAGGCTCTGGAATATCCAGATATAAATATTGTTCCGAGTTGGCTTGATTGTTTACTGCCTGGAAAAGCTGTTCTGCAATTGAATTACTTTTAGCAAATAGGGGGCCAATTTTATAGCCGTTCACACACTTGCGTATGGTTGCATAACCTAAAATAGTATCATCTTTACAGTAAACTAAACTTGACCTTTCATTTTGATTTAGCCAGTTTCTTAGAAAGAGAGCCCTATCAGTAGGAAAATATAACTTATCGAATTTAATTATTTCTTTAAAGTGTTTATCTTCAAGTGTCTGGATATGTTCAGATAGGTTGGTAAATTTTTGAGTTCTACCTTCATATCGAACATTGTTATATGCAAATTTAAAGTTGGATTTTTTATAATTATGTTGTTGATCGACAACGCCATCTAATCCAATATTCTGATTTTGAACATGTGTGATCGCAGTATTCCATAATTTTAGGCCATAGCCTTTGCCTCTAAAGGCTTCTTGAACAATATAAAAACCTAGAAAAGCAAAGCTGTCGTTATATTTAACAATAGAAATACAAGCAATTGGTTTGTCATTTAAAAGTCCGACATAAAAACCTGTTGGGTCAGTTTGGTAAAAAGCCTCAGCATCATGTAGGCCTGGGTTCCAGCCTTCTTGTTCTGCCCATTTTACTGCAATATTTTTTACTTCATTTAATGTCATATTTCTGATGATATATTCGTCCATATTTAAATCAAATCCTGTTTGTGGTTAATTATAAGGTGGCAATTTAACCTTTTACTTCAAACACACATTGTATTTTTTAGATGATTAAAAAAAATCACTATTGTTTTTGCCAGAAATATATTCATTCCCTGATTTCTTGATTACTTGTAAGTTTTCAAGTGGTTCTATCCAAATGTTATTGTCATCAGAAGATAGACAGTTTGCTGTTTTTAACAGTATATGGATTCTTTCAAGGATTTTTATGTTCTCCCAATCACCTTGCCATGTCCAATCATTAATATCATTGAATATTTTACAATATGTTTTTTCATCTAATTCAGCCATAAGTAATTAATCATCTATAATGTTTGGATATCATATTGAGAGTATAGTAGCTATTTATCCATAGGGAGTATTCGGCTCGCTGATGTCATAACAGGGGGATGTAGTATGCTGCTTATTTATTTTGATAAAAAGTTGAGTGGGAAAATGCGTTGATTCGGTGTTGAGTACTAAGGCAGCATTTTTAAGTAGGTTAATTGGACCAATTTTGCCTGGTATTGGCTGCTAATGGTTTCGGTTAATAAATATTCTGAGCCTATATCTCTAAATACGGCAATGCAGGTATCCATTTTTTGTATATAAAAATGAATTAATTCAATGGTCTTATCTTGTTGGCTAAAGCCTTGTAATGCGCTTTTTTTATGGGCGAGCAGGGCGGATTTTTTTTCAAGCATCGTGCCTAGTTTTTGGTTTAAAGCTTCAAGAGTAAGTGAATGATGATAATAATCACTTAATAATTTAGATGCGATGTTCGTGATGGTTTGATTTATCTTTTCATGCTCAATGACACTGGTTGCATTGGTATAGTGACGCTTAAAAATAAACAGTTCAGCAACTAAATAGATAGTCACACCCGCAAAAACGGCAATAAGTCGATTTATAAATAAATTAAACTCACCATAAAAGGGTGGATTCATATATGCATAATTCGTGCCAATAAATAACGTCTGTCTCTTATACACATCTCCGAGCCCACGAGACAGGCAGAAATCTCG
>CAJXRW010000278.1 GCA_913060525.1 uncultured Gammaproteobacteria bacterium | reverse complement strand
TCTACACAGAGTAGATCGTCGGCAGCGTCAGATGTGTATAAGAGACAGGTCAAAAATAAAGGCCAAATCCTCATTGGTAAAAAAACCTTCTTTTTCATAGGTACTGCTAATACCTTTAAATAAGTCTTTTAAATACTTGGCAAAGTCAGCCTCATATTTATCGGCAAGAAAATTTGTAATAACGCCTTCCCAGCCTAGCGCGCACTCACTAATTGAATCTTGGTTTTGTTCTTCAGTCATCATTTCACCTCTTGGTAAATTCCTAAATTCGAAAAATATTTGTATTCGTTTATGTCATTTTTTTTGTAACTTACTAGTCTTAACTCACCGAAACGTAGTGAAGCTTCTTCTTCACTGATATTAAAATCACTGGCTAGTTCTGTGTATATATTTAACGGGTTTAAATCAAACCAAAAACTAATTCCCTTTGCTGGCACAATAATGGACTCTTCTTTAATTGAAATACCTGCACCTGATAAAGCGCCCAATTTAGGTGGATAAGCCACCTCATTTTTCCATGCCCACATCAGCCCATTATTCTTGTAGAGCAAATACAAAGCTTCATCTTTGGCTGATTTTCTAAAGACCTGTAATTTTTGTAAGACTCCGCACCAGTGTGCTTGCTCTTTCCACCAAAGTTTGGCTGAATCAGGATTTTTAAATAATTTTTCTAGCAAAGCTTGGTGCTCTAGTGCTACCAAATTTTCTAGCGGTGGCTGCTTGCTCTTAATCACTCTTTCTACCGCGTTAATGGGTTGGTATTGTGACTCTTGCAATATTTCCCTTAGCGTATGCTTATTCAGCTTGAGCTTTAAATTTTCTACCTCAAATCCTGGTTGATTAAAACAGCGTTCACTGCCTTTAAGTTGTTTGATATTTTGGTTAATTAATAGAATATTTTCTTGACCTGGAACCTGTTCTCTATGCCTTAGCACTCGCCCTGCAATCTGAATAATGGAGCGCATTGAGCTGGGTTCAATGATTGCCCAATCATAATCGTGGTCACGACCAACCTCTGCTACAGGTGAGGCTAATACAATAAAAAGCTGATTTTTTTCTGCTGTTTTATTAACTAGGTTCTGTATATTTTGAGGTGGCAAGCTTTCTTTACGATTCAATATTTGATCTAACTTACTTTCTAGGTAAGAACGCACAGCCAAAGGGAAACGACTGTGATACACGCATAAATGTATGTGTGTATTTTCAGGTGCGGGGAAGTTTAATAAAGCCTTAGAGACAGCAACCATTGGGTTGATATTAGCCATACGCACTAAGCCAATTGAAATCTGTCTATCATCTAGCTGTACATGGTTGTTTTTATGCAAGGCAAAAGCGCCCTGCATAATTGTTTGAGCAAAATTGGCGTAAATATTGTCTGTTATTGTTAGGTTATCAAGAATATTAGCTTTGTGTTGTGCCACGCCTGAACTTAAATATTCCACTCGTTTTTTAACGTATTTTTCATGCAGCTCTTTAAAGCCAGGAAAGTCTTTAACTTCCGCTTTATTAGCACCGCCCTTTGTACGCTCATCAAACCAAGCGCAGTTAATGTTTTCATTCCAATTAGCAATATTCACTTTGGCATATTCAGCCCAACCTGCTTGATACGCTTGAAACGCAGCAAAGGCTAAATCTGGCGGCATGGTGGCGGTAGAAAGCAGAACGCGGCTGCCCAACATACCAGCCCAGTAAACCAGACGACACAAAGCAGGTAAGTCTTCTAAGCCGAAATCATCAGGTTCATCAATAACTAAATCAGAAGTGAGCAGCCTTAACATCGGGCCAATTTGTTTACCGCCTTTGGTGCCATCTGTCGCTGGTATTAAATGGTCAATAGTGCAAACCAACGCGGGAGCTTGTACTAGCTTTTCAATTCGTGGGTTATCGTGCGTCCAAGTGTATAAACTATGTTCTACACCTGACAAATCATAATCAACATATAATTCTGGATCTAAAAACTCTTCAACCGACTCACTGCCTGTCCCGAAGCATTCTTCAGGCGATTTTTTATGTTGTTCGTTTTCAAACAAGGCTTTAGAAGCAGAGCCGCCTACCGCAATTGCTAATTGCTCAGTGGTTAAACCCAACTGCTTACGATATTCTCGACCTGTTTGTAGGGTGAGTGTTCTTAAACCCAGTGCTACGGTAAAGCGGCAATCTTGTTCTTTATTCGCCAAGGCATACATAATTTTGGCATTGGCAAGCGTTTTCCCCTTACCTGTCGATGCCATATTAATACCAAAGAAGCCTTGTTTCTTACTAGATTCACTTAGCTCTAATGCGACTTTTTGCGCTGCTATCTGCCAAGCATATTTATCATCCTCTTTGGTACTTTTTAAAAACTTGTTGTCTTCCAACGCTTGTAAACTGCTTTTTAATTGTGGCAAAGCAACTACAATATCTACCGCATGTTTAGCTACACCAATTAAATGCTCATCAAGCTGCTGTTTAAGCGCTTTTGTTTCCCTGTCTGTATTAGCAAAAACTTGATAGTTAGGGCTTTGCCATTCTGTGGTTGGTTCTATTTGTGCTGAATAATGATGATCGGCAAGCATCAAAGCCATTCGAGCAAGATGGCTGGTAAATAATTCATCATGTAAGAGGCTTTTATCAGATAATTGTTTGATATTTTGCAGCGCTTTATCGGCTGCCTTTATGGCTCTAAGCCGCCACTTGGTGCTTTTATACGGCAAACCTTCATTATGAAACGTCCAGTTATCGTGTAAGAAACTTTGGCTATCTTCGTCTTTAAAATTGTAAGAGTTCCAAAAAACTTGGAACTCCTTTGCAAACCAACTTTTTAGCGGACTGATATCATTTTTATGCAAAATTGCTGGCGAGGTTTCTGGAGTTAAAGACTTATTCCAACTAGGCACAAAAGGCAATTTATGATGACTAAGTACTAACCAACCGACTAACTGAGCAAAAGGCGGTAAGTTAGCTAATGGGTTATTTATTCCAGCACTAATACCGTCTTGATAAATATCATCACTATGGTTTTTATCTATTTCCGTTAACGCTATTAGCCACTGCTGATCTGTTTTATTGCCCACAAATGCCTGAAAAATTCTTAGTGACACCCATTCATGCCTTACAGGCTCATATTTATTCTTACCTTCGCCTTTTAGTTTTTGCTGAAATAAAACATTTGCCTTACCAAAATCATGAAATAGCGCTGCAATAGCGACTGCATTTTTCATTAAAGCCAAGCTCTGCCACTTTTCTTTGTCTATAAACCGTTCAACATCACCTTCGGTATAATTCACCGGCACAATTCCCTGCGCATTAAATTTATTCTTATTACCTACCAACCACAATAACTCACTCCTGGCGCGTGACCTAATCCAATGACAACTGACCGCAGTATTTTTACTCGCTGTTTTCCGTAATAGTTTTTTAACAGCCAATAATCCTTCTTGGGTAATAATGGTTTGCCAAGTGCTGTTACCAATTCTGTTTGCGAAAGCATCTAAAACCCTTCTGGTTTTTTTGAGTGCATTTTTTTCGCATTCGGAAATAAAGGTGACCATCATAATTTTAATATTTCTCCAAACAAGCATTCACGGTTTTGTGTGCAGATGGTAATAAAATATGCGCCTGCCTGAAAATAATCATAATCTTTCAAGCGACTGGAACGGCAATAATGATTGGCTTTTAGATTATCTAATTGCTCCATTAAGGTAGAAAAATGAATGATACGATAAATATAGAGCTGTCTCTTATACACATCTCC
>CAJXRW010000277.1 GCA_913060525.1 uncultured Gammaproteobacteria bacterium | reverse complement strand
TCTACACAGAGTAGATCGTCGGCAGCGTCAGATGTGTATAAGAGACAGAACATGGCCAGTCCTTGTACTAAAGTTAATATCTCACTTAAAAAAATCCAGGATAATATCAAAGTAAAAATTGGCATTAATGCGGTCATCATTCCTGTGGTAGAAGCTTCAAGATATTCGCATCCTTTGGACCAAAACAAATAAAATAAGCCTGATGTTACCCCTAACAACAAAATGATCAACCACTGTAAAAAGTTGATATGCTCGATTGAGTCATAATGTGTAAAAAACATAAAAGGAGCAAGTACTAAGGCATTGATTGTGTTAATTAAGATTGAGCCAGTTAATGGCTTAATATTTAATGGCAAAGCTTTGGCAAATACATAATACATTGCTTCGGGCACCATCGCGATTAATATAATAAAATCACCCAGCAAATTCAGACTTGTAATCTGGGGCTGTACCATGCCATTAATATTAATAACAAATAACCCCAGCACTGCCAATGTCACGCAGATTATCTTCAAGCGTGTCAATCGAATACCTAAAATTAAAAACATAAAAATAATAACCATTGCAGGTAACGTACTCGTAATAACACCCGCCATACTGGCTGAGGTAAACTGTACCCCAGCCATCATAATGAGATTAAATAGCGCCCCACCACCCAATGCTTGCGCAACTAAAACAAACCATTGTTTTTTATTTAACACTTTAACTGCTTGTAGTTCTTTTTTTTGCTTCTCTCGAGAAGCAAGTGGAAAAATCAATACTAAAAACAAGGCGCCTATTATAAAGCGTGACTCGACTAAAATTAATATTGGAATAGACTCAATAATATATTTTGAACCCGTGATATTAATACCTGTAATCAATTGAGCCAACAACACAAAAATAATACTCACAAATATATTCATTTTGGTAATATTTTTTATTTCTGACATTTTTCACCAATATTCATGAGCTTGTAATAACCAAGCAGTGTAATAATAAATAGGGGTAAATAAAAGCATAGTGTTAAACTGGGTGTAAAACATCCTAATTCTTAAAGTAACCCATATAAAAACTTGCTTGAACGGATTTCAAATGCTACAAATTAAGTAATATAGTCAATTTCATGGTCTATGGATCAAATCAGCCTAACTTTTGATAATTCTGAAAAGCAAACGATTACGGAGTTTACTCGTAAAGCCTATTTGAACTATTCCATGTACGTTATTTTAGATCGTGCTCTGCCAAATATTTCAGATGGGTTAAAACCCGTACAGCGTAGAATTGTTTATGCCATGTCAGAAATTGGGTTGTCTTCACTCAGCAAACATAAAAAATCTGCACGAACTGTTGGGGATGTGTTAGGTAAGTTCCATCCACATGGTGATAGCGCCTGTTATGAAGCCATGGTCTTAATGGCACAGGATTTTTCTTATCGCTACCCTTTAATCGATGGCCAAGGAAACTGGGGTTCACCTGATGATCCTAAATCATTCGCAGCCATGCGCTACACAGAATCACGTTTATCTAAATATGCAGACACTTTATTATCTGAACTAAAACAAGGTACCGTTGATTGGCAGCCAAATTTTGATGGCACCTTAAAAGAACCGATCGTCTTACCTGACCAAGCACCAAATATATTATTGAATGGCAGCATGGGAATTGCGGTTGGCATGTCAACGGATATCCCTTCTCACAATCTAAATGAAGTGATTGATGCCTGTTTGTTTTTACTGAAACAAGATTCATGTCGCACAGAAACGATTATGAAGTATATCCCTGCTCCTGATTATCCAGGTGGCGCTGAAATTATAACAACTTATGAAGATCGCCTTAAAATATACGAAACTGGAACGGGTAGTATTAAAGCACGCGCGGTATATGAGGTTGAAGATGGTAATGTTGTGATTAATCGATTACCGCATCAAGTTTCAACCACTAAGATACTTGAGCAGATCGCACACCAAATGAATCAAAAAAAGCTACCTTGGATTAATGACTTGCGCGATGAGTCTGACCATGAATGTCCAATTCGCATTGTTATCTTTCCTCGCTCTAATCGCATTGATATTGATGCGCTGATGAGTCATTTATTTGCCACAACTGATCTGGAAAAAAACTATCGTGTCAATTTAAACATGATTGGTTTAGATGGGCGTCCTGCTGTTAAAAACCTCGTTACCATTATTAAAGAATGGTTGGTTTTTAGAAAAAACACGACCGTTAGAAGAATCGAATGTCGTTTAGATAAAGTTCTGGAACGACTCCATATTTTAGATGGTTTTTTAATTGCATATTTAAATATTGATGAAGTGATTCATATCATACGCTATGAAGATGATCCTAAACATGAACTTAAGGTTCGTTTTCGCTTAACAGATGCTCAGGCAGAAGCAATATTAGAATTAAAGCTACGTCACTTGGCGAAGCTTGAAGAAATGAAAATTCAAACCGAAAAAGATGGGCTTGAAGCAGAACGTTTACAGCTTGAGAACTATTTGAATGATGAAAGTGCTTTAAAGCAATTAATGTCTGATGAATTAAAGCTGGTCAAAAAGAAATTTGGCGATGCTAGAAAATCAAACATTATAGAACGTGAAGATGCGAAAGCTCTTAAAGAAGCAGACTTAATCCCTGCTGAAGCTGTTACCGTTATTTTATCAAAGCTTGGCTGGGTCAGGCTCGCCAAAGGACATGATATCGACCCAATCGGCCTAAGCTATAAAACTGGTGACAAATTTTTGGATGCTGCGATTGGTAAAAGCAATCAACACACTGTATTTTTTGATTCATCTGGAAAAGCCTATTCACTCACTGCAAATACCCTTCCATCAGCACGAAGCCAGGGTGAACCCATTACTGGAAGAATTAAGCTCGATGCCAATGTAAACATTCAATATGTCAATATTATTAATGAAAAGCAATATAGCTTACTCGCATCGACTGCAGGTCATGGTTTTGTGGTAAAAAATGAGGATCTAATCTCTAAAAACCGTAATGGTAAACAAATTATTAATATACCGAGCCAAGAAAATATCTTAAAACCAATGTCTTTTAGAGATGTACAAGAAAGCTACGTTCTTGCTATTACAAGTAATGGTAATATGTTGATGTTCCCAATTGGCGAACTACCAGAACTGAGCAAAGGAAAAGGTAATAAAATTATCAATATGCCAAACCAAAAAGCAACTGATGAAAAATTAGCGCATGCTATCGTTATTCAAAAAGAGCAAACACTTAAAATTCATGCTGGAAAAAGACATCTTAAGTTATTACATACTGACCTTGAAGCTTATTTAGGTAAAAGAGCATCTCGAGGCAAACTACTACCAAGAGGCTTTCAATTAGTTAGTCACATAGAAATTCTAACCAGCTAGCCAACTTGTAATGTATGCATACAAATCTAGTCACATATCAATAAATTAGATTGATCTATACGCTACGAGAGATTATAGTTTTAGGTCAGTATAAAATTAAAAGGTTTTGTCATGTCAAAGTTTATTAAAATTGGTATTCCAGTTATTGTTGTGTTGGGTATTGGTTATGGCGCTGGGTATTATTATGCAAATAAATTAGCGAACGAAGAAGCTCAAAAGGCGATCACTGCAATCAAATCAAAATCTCCTCAAGTTGAAACAATAACCTATAAATCAGTAAATGCTGGTTTTTTAAGTTTATTTACCCATTCTGTTTATATTAATGATGTAAATATTTCGCTTAAACAAATGCCTGAGAATAGTATCCATATAGACTGTCTCTTATACACATCTGACGCTGCCGACGATCTACTCTG
>CAJXRW010000276.1 GCA_913060525.1 uncultured Gammaproteobacteria bacterium | reverse complement strand
TAGATCGTCGGCAGCGTCAGATGTGTATAAGAGACAGTAAATAATCTGTTAAGAAACGAACTCCAATCATAAAAGGTAACAGTTTGGTGGATGTCGGTAATGATTCCTTTTCCGCATCATTTAATTCACTTTTCAATTCTTCTAAAAACCCTCGGGTGTAAGCTTCTAGAATTTCCATATTTAATGACACTTTTAAAAGGTCTTTTTCATCTTCTAATGCGGTATTTGCTGCTGTTCTAATACAGTCTGAGTAATCGTAATGGACATAGCCTGGCATTACGGTATCTAAATCAATGACACATAAGCGTTGGTTATTTTGGCTAAATAATAAATTATTAAATTTTGTGTCATTATGTGTGACTCGAAGTGGAATTTTATTTTCTTGTCCAAGTTTTAGCACTAATCTCATATCTTCGGCATGTTGTTTTATAAAATTAATTTCTTCTTGAATAAACTGAGCTCTATTCATAGGGTCTTGTTTAAGTGCCTCGTAGAATTTCTCCAATCGATAATCAATATTATGAAAATTTGGAATGGTTTCATGTAATTTCTCACCTGGTAAGTCAGAAAGGAATCGCTGAAATTCTCCAAAAGCGCGACCGCCCTCATAAGCAATATGTGGGTCTTCAACGATATCAAATACTTTTGAGTCATCTAAATAGATGCAGACTCGCCAGTAATCTTCATCATTCTTAATGAAATACTGCCCAGTTCGGGCTTGAACCAATACAAACGGATGTGTCGGCGTATTAGGATTTTCTTTAATTTTTTTATGGATATGTTTGGTAACTAAATTCATGTTATTCATTAATTTAGGCACATCTTTAAAAACATGGTGGTTTATCTTTTGTAGTAGGTAATTTGCTCTAGTTTTACTTTTTATTTTAACAAGATGGGTATCATTTATATGACCACCACCAAAGCCCTTCACGATTTTCTTAATTTCACCTTTTATTTTAAATTTTGAAATTAATTGTACTATCTGCCATTTTTTGATCATGGATTAGGCCCATATGCTTAATGCTATAAGTAATTGCGATTAATTATAGTGGTATTCTAATTATTATGGCAAATTGAGTATTAGAATCAATTGTGCGTAATATTTATACATAACAGTACTAACTTGCCTATGTACTTTGCTCCAATATCTATGTACTACGACTACGCTACCCACAACATACTGCGACTACTCTACCGACTACGTACTACGCGACGACTATTCCATTACCTACGTACCGCGACTTGATCGCGGTATCCAGAAAGTTAAAAAAACCAATATAATTAAGACTAATGATTATTGATAAAAAATAATGATGAAATCATTTTATGTCTATATTCTAGCAAACAAACGGAATGGAACACTCTACGTTGGTTCAACCTCAAATCTAATCAGACGTATTTGGGAACATAAGAATAATTTGGTTCTAGGTTTTAGTGCTAAGTATAATATCCATTTACTCGTTTATTATGAAACACATGGTGCGTATATTGAGGCTGCACGTCGAGAAAAACGATTCAAAAACTGGAAAAGGCAATGGAAAATTGATTTGATTGAGCAGGAAAATCCTGAGTGGCAAGACTTATATGAGAAAATTTGTAGTTGAATATTTATATTGCTGGATACCGCGATCAAGTCGCGGTACGTAGCTGGTAGAGTCGCGTTTGCGGTATGTAGTTGGTGGTGGATGCGGTACGTAGATGTAGATGATATGTAAATGTGGTACATAAGGATGGGTGTGTGGTGGTAATGTTTTTCAACAACTTTTTCCGATACTCATTACACCCATAAGGTTGGTTACTCTGGATGACACATTTTATAGGGATTAATCGCCTTATCAAACTCTGCCTCAGAAATATACTTTAAGTCATGATTCGCTTCTTTTAACGAACAATTATGCTCATGCGCATGGTGAGCCAGATTCGATGCTTTATCATAGCCAATAACAGGGCTAAGGGCTGTGACAAGCATAAGCGATTGATTCAGATAATAATCAATTTTCTCTTTGTTTGGTTGCATGCCTTTCAATAAGTATTTAGTAAAGAAATGGCAAGCATCCGAGGTCATATTGACGGAATTGACAATATTATGAATCATCATTGGCTTGTAGACGTTCATTTCTAATAATCCACCTGCCCCAGCTAAAGAAACGGCATGATCATTACTCATGACTTGTGCAGCAACCATAGCTAATGCCTCACACTGAGTTGGATTCACTTTACCAGGCATAATGGATGAGCCTGGTTCATTCTCGGGTAATAATAATTCATGGAAACCCGCACGTGGTCCACAGCTTAGTAATCGAATATCATTGGCAATTTTATAGAGTGATACGGCCAGTGTTTTAAGTGCGGCACTCGCCATGACAATGGCATCATGTGACCCCATCACTGAAAATTTATTTTCTGCCGAAACAAACGGTAAGCCAGTAATGTCAGCAATATTTTTAGAGACTAATTCAGCAAACCCTTTTTTGGTGTTAATGCCAGTGCCAACAGCCGTGCCGCCAATCGCTAATTTATAAACATCATTAAGTGAATATTTTAATCGTTCAATATTTTCATCGAGCATCACTCTATAACCAGAAAATTCTTGCCCTAGTGTAATGGGTACGGCATCTTGCATGTGTGTTCGACCAATCTTAACAATATCTTTCCACTCATTTTCTTTATTTAAAAGTTCGTCACGCATCACTTGAATTGCTGGAATTAAGACGTGTGTGTAGATATGACCAATGGTAATACACATGCCAGTGGGGAAGGTATCATTTGAAGATTGCGACATATTAACATGATCGTTAGGGTGGATGGGATTTTTTGAACCACGCTTGCCACCTGCCATTTCGATAGCTCGGTTTGAAATAACCTCATTTACATTCATATTAGATTGCGTGCCGCTACCTGTCATCCACACATGTAATGGGAATTGATCATCTAAGTTGCCGTTAATGACTTCATCAGCCGCTTGAATGATAAGATGATATTTTTCAGTATCTAATATTCCCAACTTGTGGTTTGCCATCGCAGCCGCTTTTTTAAGTTTCCCCATTGAGTGAATCATTTCAATAGGGATGAGATCATTACCAATAGAAAAATGTTCAATTGATCTCTGTGTTTGAGCGCCCCAATATTTAGAGTCATCCACTTTAATTTCGCCCATGCTGTCTGTTTCAATACGATAATTTATACTCATAATGTCGCTCAATAATTTATATGCTTATGAGTATAGTAGTAGATAGATTGCAAGAATTTAACTAAAGGGTGCCTCTAATAATTCATGAACCCACATCTTAATTTTCAAATTCACCACAGCTTCGTTGTAAATTTTGGTAAGAGAATGCGCTATTACCTACAATTTGCGCCTTATTATGATAAATTTGAATTATTAATCTGATGTATCCAGAATTATTAGGAGCACCCTAAATAAAATAAATATGTGAGAAAGAATAAAAGATTAAAATTTAGAAACGGTAGGTTTCTTATCATTCACGCTTGTTTCTTTGGTGTTGATTTTAGTATCTGGTTTCTCCGTTTTACTAGAATCAGAGAGGCTTTGAATGATTTCGTTTACTTTTTTAACACTGTTATCACACACTTCTTCTGCAATTTTTTTATTATATGAGCAAAGTTCATTTGACTCTTTAGATGTAAATATTTTCTCGAATATAGATGCATAGAGTGAGAATATTTTGCTATTTGTTTCATAATGAATTTTTGAGATTTCATTAAATGCTTCTAATCTCGCTTTATGTATGGCCTGTCTCTTATACACATCTCCGAGC
>CAJXRW010000275.1 GCA_913060525.1 uncultured Gammaproteobacteria bacterium | reverse complement strand
CTACACAGAGTAGATCGTCGGCAGCGTCAGATGTGTATAAGAGACAGGCCCAATATCGTCCAAATTATCCTGATGAGTTATTTGAGTATTTATCTTCATTAACGAATCAGCATGAATTGGCTTGGGATTGCGCGACAGGAAATGGTCAAGCTGCAATTCAGTTGGCAAAATTTTATGCTAAAGTTATTGCAACAGATTTAAGTGCAAAACAAATTGAGCACGCAACAAAAAACGAGAAAGTAACCTATTATCAGGCTGATTGTGAAAGAAGTGGTTTGGCTGATCATTCGGTTGATATTATTACTGTGGCTCAGGCTGCTCACTGGTTTAATATGTCTGTATTTGAGGAAGAATGTCGTAGAGTAATTAAGCCAAATGGTATTGTGGCTGTTTGGATGTATAATTTATTTAGAATTAATCCAGAAATTAATACGATAATTGATCATTATTACTGGGAAACTTTAAAAGGGTATTGGCCTCAAGGTCGTGAAAATATTGATCAAGAATATAAAAATGTAAATTTGAATCTTGAACGCTTAAATGTTCCATTATTCGAAATGAAGAAAAAATGGGATTTTGATCAAGTTATTGGATATTTAAGTTCGTGGTCTTCGTTACAGAATTACATAAAAATAAACAATGCCAACCCCATTGATCTTATTAAGCAGGAACTTGCAAAAGCTTGGGGTGAGCTGGACGATGTTAAAGAAGTGTCCTGGCCGATGAAGCTTAAGGTATACCGAATTTAAGTTGAATATAAATAGGAAAAAATAAATGAGCGCCAAATATCATTTTTGTTGGAACGAGTTATTAAGCATAAATGTTGAAGCAGATCGAAAATTTTATAAAGAAGTGTTTGGTTGGGAGTCTGAAGACAAGGTGTTCGGTGAGACGGTATATACAATTTTTCAGCACCAGGGACAAGATATCGCAGGAATGATTGCCGCTCCAGAGGAATGTAAAGGGGCAAGCTCATCTTGGTTGTCTTATGTGACTGTCGATGATGTCAAGCTTTCTTTGGATGTTGCAATCAAAGCTGGAGGAACAATTGTTATGCCTGTTACTGCTATTGATGGAGTAGGGGAAATAGCGGTTGCATTAACACCAACTAATGGCGCAATTGGTTTTTTTAAACCAGAAAAATCTTGATAATGTTGCTTCTGCCATATTTCTTACACCGATCATGGCACTAGAGAATATAATCCCTTAATGCCATAGAATTTACACTTTTATTGACAACGCTATATCTATCACCTATGGTGAAAGTGAGTTTAAAAAATAAATTGGGACATTATTATGAAAAAACAACTCTTATCAATTTGTGGCGCAGCTGTTGTTGCAACAATGTTTACTGCTAATGTTTATGCAGCTGATAGTTCAGCAAGTGGCGCAACTGCTATGCCTGATACACCTCAAACAGCTTCTGTAACGAAGCCAGATATGAGTGTTGTTGGTTATGCGATTGGTTATAACTTGGGTTCAAGTTTAAATAAACAAGGAATCGACATTCCTGCTTCGGCTATTTCAAAAGGTTTGACTGCAGGTGCTTCTGGTCAGAAATCAGAATACTCTGAGCAAGAATTACAACAAACAATGATGCAATTTCAGCAGTACATTATGGCTCAGCGTGCAGGCCAAGCTGAGGAAATGCCTGCAGCGCAACCTAATACGCCAGACTCAAATTAATTCATAATATTTGATATTTATTAGATTAATCATTTTTTAACCTTTTGATATCAATCAGTATTCTCCCTTCCTTTTTATCTATACTTCCATTTGATATGATATTCGAATATTAAATATATTGGAGATATGTATGTCAGCTAAACATGTTGCTGTTGTTTTATCAGGATGTGGTCATTTAGATGGTTCAGAAATTCATGAAGCCACATTGACTTTATTAGCGTTATCAAAGGCTGGAGCTACTTACCAAGGGGTTGCCCCAGATAGAGATCAGTTGCACGTAGTTGACCATTCACTGGGCGAGGTGGATGAATCAGCTAAACCAAGAAATATTTTAAAAGAAGCATCACGAATTGTTAGGGGTAATATAATTGCCATAGATAAAGCAAATATTGAAGATTATGATGCGGTTATTTTTCCAGGCGGTTTTGGTGCGGCAAAAAATTTATTTGATTTTGCAGTTAAAGGCGATGCCAGTTTTACTGTTCAGAAAGATATTATTCAGTTTGTAGAAAAGGCAAAGGCAGCAAATATTCCAATGGGGTTTATTTGCGTTGCGCCAGTCATGATGGCAAAGCTTTTTAATTCACCAGAATTAACTATTGGTAATAGCCCTGACATTGCTGGTGTTTTAGAGTCATTAGGGGCAAAACATCAGAACAAAAAAGTTGATGAAATTTGCATTGATGAGAAAAATAAAATTGTAACTACTCCTGCGTATATGCTTGGTGAGAATATTTATGATGTTTCCAAAGGGATAAATAAGCTAGTAAATCAAGTTTTAGAAATGTGCTAGCTTTAATATAGAAACGTTTTTACTAATAAATCTAAAGTCACTCATCTTGTTATTTCATATCCATGTGTTATAACACATTAAAATTACCAACCTTATTATCTCATCATGGCGCAAAGAAGAAAGAAAAAATTTCCAGAAGGAATTTTTCAAGCACAAGTCGAATCACTCACTCATGAAGGGCGAGGTATTGCAAAGGTAAATGGTAAAACAACGTTTATTGCCTTTGGTTTACCGAGTGAAGAGGTTGAATATAAATATACTTACTCAAAGTCAAGATATGATGAGGGTCAGGTGGTAACTGTTTTATCTCCGTCATCGGAAAGAGTTGAACCAATTTGCGAGGCTTATGAACGCTGTGGTGGTTGTTCATTTCAGCACGTTTCACCTGATTTTCAAATTGAACATAAACAGAATGTATTAGCTGAACACTTGAGCCATTTTGGTAATCTTGAACCAGACACGTGGCTTGATCCATTAAAATCTCCTTTAACGCAGGGTTATCGTCGAAAAGCCAGGTTGGGTGTGCGTTATGTAATTAAAAAAGAAAAAGTGCTAGTTGGTTTCAGAGAAAGGAATGGTCGCTATTTGGCGGATATAAGTTCTTGTCCTGTCTTACATCCAAGTGTCGGTAATAAAATAGAAGCCTTGCAAACGCTCATCGCTAACTTGGATTGTTTAATGACTTTACCGCAAATAGAAGTTGCTGTAGACGATACTAAAACAGCATTAATAATTAGGCATTTAGAAGATTTAAGTGATTCGGATAATAATAAAATAATTGAATTTGCAAAAGAAAATAATTTTTGGGTATATCTTCAGCCCAAAGGGCCAAATACTATTCATTTAATTTATCCTGAATTACCTGAAAAAGAACGGTACCTGAGCTATAAAATACCCTCAGCAAATATTGAAATAAAATTTCAACCTAATGACTTCACGCAAGTAAATGCAGAGTTGAATCAATTAATGTTGCAACATGCGCTTAACTTACTTGATATCCAGTCTAATGAAACAGTATTAGATTTATTTTGTGGTCTAGGGAATTTTAGCTTACCTATGGCTCGACTAGCGAATAAAGTAATTGGCATTGAGGGTGATGAGCCAATGACAAAAAGAGCGTATGAAAATGCGCAACACAATCAAATTGATAATGCTGAGTTTTATGTTGCTGATTTGTTTGAATCTATCACACAATTTGATTGGTCAAAAAATTCATATGATAAGGTGTTATTAGATCCTCCGAGAGCAGGCGCTGAAACAGTATGTAAAAACTGTCTCTTATACACATCTGACGCTGCCGACGATCTACTCTGTGTAGA
>CAJXRW010000274.1 GCA_913060525.1 uncultured Gammaproteobacteria bacterium | reverse complement strand
GAGATTTCTGCCTGTCTCGTGGGCTCGGAGATGTGTATAAGAGACAGCGTCATAAGATATAACAGAGGCAATTACTTGTATTTCATTATAAAAACCTTTCGGAAACAACGGTCTAAGCGGCCTATCTATTAATCGAGCAACAAGCGTTTCCTTATCGGTTGGTCTTGCCTCTCTTCTCAAGAAACCACCTGGTATCCTTCCAGCCGCATAAGCCTTTATTTGATAATTTACAGTTAATGGGAAAAAGTCAGCCCCTTCACGAGCCTCTGGTTGCGCAACCGTAGTCACCAAAACAACAGCATTACCACACTTAACAGTAACCGCCGCTGAAGCTTGCTTAGCCATCAAGCCAGTTTCAATTTCTATTTGTTGTTTTCCAACAGGAATAATCTTTTTATATACTTTCACAAATAATATACCTTATTTTTTTATTATCTACGTAGACCTAAACGAGATATTAATGAACGGTAACCTTCAATATCCTTACCCTTCAAGTAATCCAATAGCTTTCTACGCTGACTAACTAGTCTCAACAAACCTCTTCTTGAATGAAAGTCATGTTTATGAACTTTAAAGTGCTCTGTCAAATCTTTAATACGAGCCGTTAACAAAGCGACTTGAACTTCAGGCGAACCCGTATCGCCTTCTGATTTTTGATAGTCTTTAACTATCTGTTGTTTTTGCTCGGTGCTTATCATAATTTTCTCCAATTAATTAAACAATATTTTCCCACAATATCGCAGTGTAGCATTCTACGCACATTTTAATTAAACAACAAGAAAATATGTTTTTTCTATGAAAGTTAAGCACCTCGCTCTCACTCTTCACCGAACTTATTCTCAATTAAGCCTACAATACTATTTAATGCCGATTGAGCATCAACCCCAGAGGCAGTAACAGTTATTTTTGTTCCTTTTGCAGCACCTAACATCATAATACCCATAATACTTTTACAATTAGCCAGAACCCCAGATTCAGAAATAATAATCTGTGTTTCACTTTCATACTTAGAGGCAAGGGATACTAATTTTGAAGCCGCTCGAGCATGCAAACCCAATTTATTTGGAATGATTACATTTTTTTTTATCATTTAGATTCACCAAAACATAATTTTACAGATTGGTTGGCACTTGCACACACCATTTTAACCAACTCATTTAAAGGCTTTTCACGATAATTTAACGCCTTTAATAGCATTGGTAAACTCAGACCAGAAATAATTGCAATATCATATTTCCTCAACAAGCGTTTAACAATATTATCTGGCGTGGCGCCACATAAATCTGTTATAACCAGAACCTCATTCTGATTAATTTTTTTAAATGCCGTATTAATATTAGCTTCTAGCTCACTCGTTCTTTCGCAATCATTTACCACCTGAACATCATCAGAAAAATCTGGCATAATCGTTTTTGCAACCTCAAAAATTGATGTTGCTATTTCCCCATGAGCAACCAATATAATGCTCACCATTTGCTTTGCTCTCTATGATGAGAAACTAACATTAAATCACTTGCTTCCTTAATTTTTTCAGCTAACGCGCTTACAACATATACGGAACGATGCTGTCCGCCTGTGCAACCAATACCTATATCTAAATAACTCCTATCAAGCTGCTTAAACTGTTCAAATCGTTTATATATAAACACATATATATCATCAATCATTTCTTGCACATTAACCTTAGAAGAAAAAAATTGCTTAACTTCATCATCATTTCCAGATAGTTGTCTTAAATTTTTCTCCCAATAAGGATTAGGCAAACACCTTACATCAAAAATATAATCTGCACGATCGGGAACACCATATTTAAACCCAAATGAAAATATATTTACTTGTAACTTAGATGTATTTTCAGAACTGACATTTTTTTTGATTAGCTCTCTAAGCTGATGAATATTTGTTCTAGAAGTATCAATAACCTTGTTTGCTACATCAGAAAAATCCGAAAGATGTCTCTGTTCTTCCTCTAAAGCTTGCTCCAAAGATAGCTTTTCATGCGAATACGGATGCCGTCTCCTAGTCTCACTATAACGCTGCTTAAGTGTTTTAGTATCAGCATCCATATACCAGACATCTATATCCAAATCGGAATCTATTAAACCTTTAATTATAGCATTACATTTCTCTTTGGCTCTTAAAAAACTCCTAGAATCAATACCTATAACAACTTGGTTATAAAACTGATCTTGAATAATACGCTCAACAGTGTACATAAGAACAGAAATAGGCAAATTATCTATACAGAAATACCCTAAATCTTCACAAACCTGCATGACTGTTGACTTTCCAGCTCCTGAACGGCCGCTTATTAAAATAATTTTAAATTTCGAAACACCAGTGTCCACTTCATCCATACATAAGTCAGCTAATTGGTAACCCTTGTATGATAGAATAGATACAGCCAATATTTCCAGCATTGATATTATAAAACGGGACTTTTACATCACATATATCCACTGATAACCTATGACCAGCATCAAAGCCTATCCCAATACAAACGCTAATTTTAGCCTGTGATTTCACAGAATCCCCATGTATACCATTAACATCAACCATCCCCATGTTGCGAACAAAAATTTTTCCATTGAATTCTTTATTGTGCAAAGAACCTATCAATTGCTGCTCACACAAACGACATTTCACTATATCATCTGCCACCAATGAATGGCCCTGCGTTATAAGATCATATGCTAATTTAGACTTTCCCACACCAGGTTTACCAATAATCAAAACCCCGACTGAATTAACCAAAATTAAAACACCGTGGATATACTCGCATATTGAAACTAAGTTATGCATTATCCTGGTAACTTGAGTCAGAAATAATATCAAACAATGCTTTGTTATTTTCTGCTGATCGCAGAATATCCCGAAAACTCTCTTCACGTAAAAACTTAGCTACTTTCGATAAAAATTTTAAATGAATATCTCTAACATTTTCTGGGAAGATTACCGCCAAAAATATATCGACTGGCAGGTCATCTGGCGAATCATACTCGATAGGTTCATCCAAAACGATGATGGCCATGCGTGTTAAATTCAGCTCTGGAATCCGACAATGTGGAATCACAACACCTTTTCCAACAGCGGTACTGCCAATCCTCTCTCTTTCATACAGCTTTTGATAAATTATATTTTCTGAAATAGGAGTCTCTTTGTCAGAGGCTAGTAACGCACTTAAAGTTTCAAACATTTTCTTTTTACTTTTTATGCTTGTACCCTTAAGTGCACGATTTGGTGAGATGAAATTAGATAAAGAAAACACAACCTTAATCTGCTGCTTCATCCACCATATCTAGCGTATCAAATTTATCGTACTTAACTCGATGAGATTTCAGTTTTTCTTTTTTCTTCATAATTTGACGATCAAGTTTATCTTGTAACATATCAATCGCAGCATACATATTTTCACCTTCAGACTTAGCAACAATATCATCACCAGGCACGGAGAGCTTAGCCTCACAAAAATGCTTGTCTTTTTCCACGTGTAACACAACCTGCACATCAAGTATATGGTCAAAATGATGTTTCAATTTAGCCATTTTTTCTTCCACAAAAGATTTTAATGCTGGAGTTACTTCTAAATGACGACCTGTGATTTGTATTTGCATATAAAATGCCTCCTAGTCTTTGTTTTACTATAACCAAAAGTTACCTTTTGATCGAGATACCATTTCTGGCTCTTCAGTAATAACTATACTGAAATTTTGCTTTACTTTAAATTATTAAGTCTTATCGTTAATGATTAATTGAATTCTGCAATAAATCAATACCTGTCTCTTATACACATCTGACGC
>CAJXRW010000273.1 GCA_913060525.1 uncultured Gammaproteobacteria bacterium | reverse complement strand
CGAGATTTCTGCCTGTCTCGTGGGCTCGGAGATGTGTATAAGAGACAGCCTTTCAATAACCAATACAAATAAAGAAGGTAGCCCCACCTTATTACAGTCTAATGATTTAATACAAACGTTCCCTAGATCAAATACATCCAAAATTACTTTTGGCATTATTATTGCGGTATTTGGTACGTTAGGTTTTATTTTTAGTTGGAACCTATGGCAGCACGCCAAAATTAAAGACCTATTTAAAGATAGATTGGATAATAATCCAGAAGCTATTAGTAAAGCATACCATTCAGCTGAATTTTTAATACAAGAAAGACTATACTTAACCTGGTTATACCCAGACTCATTAATAATGAAGGAGCTAAATCGAACTGCTGCGGATTATATTAAATCAACTTTTATGATTCCAAAACTGAAAAACAAATCAACTAATAATTCTCAAAAAATATTTTTGCTAATGGCATTATATGCGCCTGAATCAAAAGCATTACGCCAATTACTCTTAAATAATATAGGAACCTGGGCAGAATATACTGGTATCTCAGCATCGTTATTGAAAGTTTATATCCTAAATGGTCAAAGTTTAAATAAAGATGACCAGATACTTGGAGAGCCAAAAATAAATTTGGACTATCGCGGTGATGAAAGTAACAAATCTTATCAAATAGTTGAAGCTTTCATTACGCAGAATACTGCCATTAATATTAATACCCTTGAAGATTTCGTCAATAAGATCTATTTACCATTTAACAAGCAATCGTTAATTCAAGCGTTTCTTGTTGAAATATACCCAGTAATTAAAAGCAAAATCAATGATCAAAACCGTCAATTTATTATCGAATACTCAAAAGGAATCAATGTAAAAAATGGGCTAAAAATCAACCTAAAAAATGTCCAGAATTTCATTAGCGGGCTCCATAATATTCAAGTTCAAGACGTTGAAGATGTATTGAAAATATTAAATACAATTAACAGACGGCTTGATACAACGTTGGTAGTTGAAGATGGAAAAGATACTGCCTTAGGTAAATTATGGAAGCGCGCCATTCTTCAGGCAACTTTAAATTCAATGTTAAATAGCTTGGTGGTTAAACAAAAAAATGCACTTATTAGTGATGACTTAGTACGCCAATCAACCATGAACATTGGTGGATTCGGAAGTTATAATGGCAAGATTTCAATTATTTATACCACTTACGGTATAGAAAAAATGATATTACCTGAAGTAACTAAATATAAAGAAATGATTGACGTACTAAAAGAAAATAATGTGAAGACCAATGCTTTTGAACAGTATTTCAAAAGAAGTCTTCATAACTATATTTCAAATTATAACGAAGCATATATTAACATGCTTTCGAACTATAAAGTTCAATTAAACCCTGAAGATATTCAGTCCTCACTATTATTAATTGCTTCAGATGATTCAGAGTTTCAGAATATGTTAAGTTTACTGCACAATAATACTGTATTTGACAAAAAAGTTTTAAAAGATATTCCTGAACTAAATAGGATAGAAAACCAATATAAAGCCGTTAATCAATTTATTGGCGATAAGAAAAATATTGATGCTTATAATCAAATCATCTCAGAGTTAGCAAAGCAATTATCTTCCAATAAAAACAAAATGGCAGCAATAAATAAAATTACGCTAAATCTATTCTCAAACTCCGATGATTCTGCAATGAAACAGATGAAAACCTTATTAGATGGAGCGGGAATTGAAGACAATATGCAAAATATATTTCTAGCTCCTCTATTTGAAATCATTAAAGTTGGTTTACCTTTCCTGGAAAAAACCAAGTATGCTATGTGGCAGGAAAATATTGTCCCCATGTTAGAACAAGTTAATCAAAGCTATCCATTTAATAATAAAGCCACAAAAGTTTTAAGTCCTAATGACTTAACAGAAATTTTTTCACCTTCAGGTAAATTTTGGACAAACATTAATAATGAGATGTATGGAATTTTCAAAAAAGAAAAAGGTGTATGGTCTTTGGCAATACCAAACTTATTTGGTGTTAAAGGAAAAAACATGGTTGCCTTGCTAAACCAAGCTCAGTCTATTACTGACAGCTTATGGGACGAGAAAGGAAACACAAAAAAACTAACGCTACAAGTTAAAGCTGATAAAATTCCAAGTTATATTTTGGAAAATAACACATATATTAGCATTGCTTATTTAAATTTTGATAAAAATAAAATCGTAGGGATTAGCGAACATCAATCGACACAAGAGTTAACGTTTGATTGGGCAAAACCTATTACGAGTGTAATTGGCTATGTAGATAACCGCAATTTACTCAATGTAACAAAATCATTCACTGGTAATTGGTCATTCTTAAAACTTTTAAATGCGGCAAAAAAACAAAATCAGAATTATTGCTGGATTGATGCAGTAACGAAAGCAAAGGTTTGTTTCCAGATTAAAGGGCTTTACATTTTCGAAGAAATAAAAACTCAAGCTAAATTAGAAAAATAAGGGATAATAATGAAAAAAATAAAGCTAAAAAAGACAACTCAATTTATTATCAGCGCTTCTTTTCTATCGGGTGTTTTGATAACGATCCCAGGCTGCATGACATCTTCCGATTTATTTAAGGTTAATTTAATCACTGACAAAGATGCAAATTTAGGTAGTAATTATCTAATCGTCTTTGAGCAACCTAGCTCCTTGGATCAAATGGTGGATGCCACGTATGATTCTATTAGTAAAAATATTTTAGAAAATACTGATCAGTTTATATTAATTCATCCACAACGTGGCGGCCAAACACTAGAATATAAGTCAAAAGATGAGCCAGCTTCTATGTATTTTATTTTAGATAATTTACCAGATGGTAGTAATTGGAAATACTTTGTACCCTCTCCGGCTGGAAGTGAGTGGGATTGTGATGTTAAAAAAGATGGTATGATAACTTGCCAAGAAAGTTAAGGTGATAAAACTTTATGAAAAATAATAAAATAAATCTTAATACTGATGCCATAACACTTAATGCAAATGAAACAAGTGTGCTAAAGCTCGACCAAAAAAATAAAGTGGCCAAATTAAATGTAAATGAGAATAGCATTCAAATAGATAAAGAAATTAATATTGAGTGCGGGCAATCAAACATCTTGCTTTCTAAAGATAAAATTATATTAAAAGCAGGTAACAGCTCTATCGAAATTTCTTCGCAAGGTGTCAAAGTTAAGTCTATGAAAATAGATTTGGGTTAACTATACTGTGGTTTTTAAGCATGCTTATATCAGTTCTCATGCGGGAAAGACGTTCTAGGGAAATTAATAGTATATCCAAAGCCATAGTGATATTTTTGATATAGCCTTTATTAAGAACACCAAAAGCTTTGCTCGTTAGTATTGAATGCATCTTAAGACAATCTCTTTTAATTTCATTAAAGGATTCTGTTATAGGTGCTGTAACTACATGATTATATTGAAACTCTTCTAACAGTTCATTTTCTATTCGCGCTAGTTGTGGTTTTATGCGGGTGATACAACCAACAATTTCATAATAAGAAAAATTATTTTGAAGCCGAGGATAGCCAGCCAGCTCATTTTGTAAGCTTTCTATAAGATAATCAAAATCATAATTGATCACATAATCTAACAAAGCATTAGTACTATTAGAACAAACGTAGTCCATTAGGTTTCGTATAACCTCATATTTAGAATCATTCCCCTTTTTATAAATAGATTTAAAGTTCGTCATTAAAGTACAGTAATACGTTAAATCCTGAAATTTTATATTAGGGCAACAAATATCCTGTCTCTTATACACATCTGACGCTGCCGACGATCTACTCTGT
>CAJXRW010000272.1 GCA_913060525.1 uncultured Gammaproteobacteria bacterium | reverse complement strand
TCGGCAGCGTCAGATGTGTATAAGAGACAGGTTATACAACGCTTTTAAGCAAAGCAAGTATTCAAAAATCTTTAAATTTAATTCCCGAGTCTTCTAGTGTTGTTTTGAATTTTCAAAAATCAAAAATTGTTGATTCAGAGATTAAAGAGCTTATTGAGGACTTTATTATTCATGCTCGTTCAAAAAATATTGAACTGGAGATTATTGAACATCCTAATAAGAATTTAGACTTTTCTAAAGCTTAATGTTTGTGATCCACATATTTTAATTTGATCAATTGTTTCTCTAGCTTAAATCAGATAATATTCTGGCTGTATTCATATATTATTTTTATATTTTAAACTTACTAAGTTAGGAGCAAAAAATGGCATATTCGCCTCATCTTGATGATGATATTAAATCTATGCTTAACGTAATCGGTGTTGAAAAAGTAGCTGATTTATTTGATGAAATTCCAGAATCTATTAGATGTGCTGGTATCCCTGTTATAGATAATGGGAAAAATGAATATTCTGTTAAGCGTGAATTTAAAGCAATTGCAAAAAAAGATACCCCTCAATTAAACTTTATCGGTGCAGGTGCGTACCAACATTTTATTCCATCCGCGGTATGGGCTTTGGCAGTAAGGGGTGAATTTAGTACTGCGTATACACCTTATCAGCCAGAAGCAAGTCAAGGTAGTTTGCAAATTATATACGAATATCAAACCATGATTACTTCGTTAACAGGGATGGATGTTTCCAATGCCTCTATGTATGAAGGTGCGTCTGCATTTGCTGAGTCTGTTCTAATGGCTATTCGTTCAAATAAAAAAGCAAAGAGTAATAAGGTGCTAATTGCAGGTTGTATTAATCCTAATTACTTAAAAGTATTAAGTGCCATAGCAGGTAATCAAGGTGTTAGTTATGACCAAATTGATTTTAAAAATACGAATGCTTCAATTACTGAACAACTTTCTAAGCACGCTAATGAGAAATATGCAGCTGTTGTTATTATGCAACCAAACTTCCTGGGTCAAATAGAGGATGTTGATGTTATAACAGACTGGGCACATGAACATGCTGCCTTAATGATTGCGATTGTAAATCCTATATCCTTGGCTTTATTGACACCACCTGGTGAATGGGGGAAAGAGGGTGCTGATATTGCTTGTGGTGAGGGGCAGCCAATGGGTATACCACTTGCAGGTGGTGGTCCATATTACGGCTTCATGGCATGTAAAACTGCGCTAATGCGTCAAATACCTGGCAGAATTGTGGGTAAAACAACGGATGCAAATGGTCGTGATTGTTTCTGTTTAACATTACAGGCACGCGAACAACATATAAGGCGTTCAAAAGCAACGTCTAATATTTGCACTAATCAGGGGTTAATGGTTACGGCATCTACAATCTATATGTCATTGTTAGGGCATGATGGCTTAAAAGCAGTTGCTCAATGTTGCCATGAAAATACGAATTCTTTAGCGATAGAATTAGCGAAATTGGAAGATGTTTCAATTGAATTTGACAATAACTATTTCCATGAAATTGTTGTGAACTTGCCATGCAAAGCGAGCCATGTGATTAATAAGCTTGCCAGTCATCAAATACAATTAGGTTATGATTTATCGGTATTTGGTGAAGATTGGGCACATAAAGTGCTTGTTTGTTCAACAGAAGTTCATACAAAAGATGATCATAATGCTTTGGTTCAAGCAGTAAACTCTGTGATTAAGGAGTGTGTAACATGTTAATTTTTGATAGTGCGAATCAAAATAAGACTTCTAAAGCGCTAATGTTTTCACCAAAGAGTGACAAGGTTAATTTTGATAAAAAATATTTAAGAAAAGAAAAATCTTGTTTACCAAATATTTCTGAGCTTGAGGTGGTAAGACATTTTACAAATCTTTCACATAAAAACTTTTCGATTGATACAAATTTTTATCCACTTGGTTCTTGCACCATGAAATACAATCCAAAAGTTTGTTTCGAAATTGCAGCCTTTGATGAGTTTGCTTCGATGCACCCTTTGACAACAGAGTCAAATATGCAAGGCATTTTGCATTGCCTGTATAATCTGCAAGACTATATTAAACATATAACAGGAATGACAGCAGTTTCATTGTCACCGATGGCTGGTTCGCAAGGTGAGTTTGCAGGTGTGGCTATGATAAAAGCTTATCATGATGCACGTGGTGATACAGCAAGGAATGAAATTATTGTACCTGATGCTGCTCATGGTACTAATCCTGCAACGGCTGCAATGTGTGGTTATAAAGTTAAAGAAGTAAGAACGCGCCGTAAAAATGGCGATGTTGACTTAGAAGCCTTAAAAGCAGCACTTGGCCCACAAACTGCTGGTATTATGTTAACAAACCCCTCAACGCTTGGTGTGTTTGAAAGAAATATCCCTGTTATTGCTAAAATGGTACACGAGGCTGGCGGCCTTTTGTATTATGATGGTGCAAATTTAAATGCTATTATGGGTAAAGTGCGTCCTGGTGATATGGGGTTTGATGTGATGCATTTAAATCTTCATAAAACCTTTGCGACACCTCATGGCGGCGGTGGACCAGGAGCGGGGCCTATTGCTGCAAATGATCGATTAAAAGAATTTTTACCTGTTCCAACTGTAGATAAAGCTGAAAACAAATATTTTTGGGTTAATGAGGATAAACGTCCAAATACAATTGGCCGTCTTTCTGCTTTTGGTGGAAATATTGGTATCTTGTTACGTGCTTATATTTATATGAAGCTGTTAGGCGCAGATGGCTTGCAACAGGCTTCTGAAATAGCGACGTTAAATGCAAATTATTTAATGAAACGGTTGCATAAAGAAGGGTTTAATATTGAATTCCCTGAACGTCGTGCTACCCATGAATTCATAGTAACACTTGAGCCAGAGCATAAAGAATATGGCGTAACAGCCGCCGATTTTGCAAAAGCATTGCTAGACCATGGTATCCATGCGCCGACAATGTATTTTCCATTGATAGTTCCAGAATGTTTGCTAATTGAGCCGAGCGAAACGGAGAGTAAAGCCCAGCTTGATCACTTTGTGGAGGTCATGGTTACGATTAGAAAAAAAGCAATGGAAGATTCAAGTTATCTTAAAAATGCGCCACATAAAACCAAAATTTCACGTGCTGATGAAGTCAAAGCAGTTAAGGAAATTAATGTTAAGTGGGAAAAATAAAGTTGTTATAATAACTTGAAATATTCTGATTCAATTTTCTTTTTGTCATATTCACTAAACTTTTCTTGATGACTTTGTTCATAGATGATTTTCGCTTGTACCTGTAAAGCTATTTTCATTGGCTCAGGAAGCTCTAGTGCCAATATATTTCCTGCTGTTTTTATCAGCTCAATTGTTACACTGACGTGGGTATGGGAATTTTGTCTAATCTGATTTATCGCAATATCAATTACCCCTTTGTATGATAAAAAAGGAGATACTACCCTAATTTTATTATCTTCATCGAGCAAATAGCTTTCTGGCGGAAAGCGTTTTGATAGATGCTGAAGCAAATACCCAATTTTATGAATGCAATTTATTGCGGTATAAGGGTTATTGATTCCAGGCGATAATGCGCGCACAGCAATTTCTGCTATTTGGTCAAATCCATACTCAATATCTTGAACACTGGTTCTTGTTTTACCTGTTGCAAGACAATTGATAATTTGTTTGTGAGTACTATCAGAGACATCTTTGTTATGGTAAATATATCCAATTACCATATCATCAAAAATAAAATGCCCTGACTTTTTAATCAACTCGATTAGCACTGTCTCTTATACACATCTCCGAGCCCACGAGACAGGCAGAAATCTCG
>CAJXRW010000271.1 GCA_913060525.1 uncultured Gammaproteobacteria bacterium | reverse complement strand
AGATTTCTGCCTGTCTCGTGGGCTCGGAGATGTGTATAAGAGACAGGTATAAGTGTTTATCTATATTGAACTCGCCAATTCTCACCTCAATATTAACATTCAATAAGCTGTTGTATGTATGTGACAATGATGAGTTACTAACCAACAATACCAGCACGGTAATAATCATTAAAATAATGCCAGAAGATGATTCTTTTTTTAAAAAAGCCTTCGTAAAATTTATCATTTTATATCACCAGAATAAATTTTATTTCCATCTATAAGATTATCGTGTATATCGGTTTTATTAAATAAATAACAGCAAGATAGATCATTTCATTTCATTTCATTTCTAACAACTTGCGTTTTCTAAAATATTCTTAATAAAAACAGACTTATGCTGGGTGTATGCCTCTCTATCATATTGATATTTATTAGCTAATTTTATTTTCAAATCAGCATACTCCAGTGCTACTTTTTTATACTGGATAAGATAATCTCTAAACAAAAGCCGTTGAAACCATAATTGACTTTGATATGGCACCAAATGCAAATGATAAACTCTAAACAATGGAGAAGGCTTACAAAACCAATGCATGACTTCTGGTTTATATGGAAAATAACAGTAACCTTGCTTTGATAATAAAGATGTAAGCGGTTTAGAATTCTCTAATGATTTAACTCCAACCATAATATCAATCGTTGGTTTAGCCAACATGCCAGGAATGGCGGTACTACCTACGTGCTCAATAGAACCAGCTAGATAATCCTTAATAATTGGATATAAGCTATTTTTTTCTAACTTAAATAAGTTGATCCAATTGGGATCATATTTTAATAGCTTAATTTGTGCTTCTTTCATTCTTTAAGCAACCTATAATACCAAGTACACAATCATGAGATATCCAATTGATACGTGACCCATTTCGTTTTTTGGCTCATTTTATCGTAATAAGCTCTGCCACGATAATTATCTTCAGAAGTAATCCAGCGTACGAGCGGCCAACCTTGTTGTTTTGCTTCTTTCTTCAGACCATCAAATAGTTTATCCACAACCCCTGTTCCTCTGGCTTCAGGCATCACAAAAAGATCATCTAAAAACCCAACCATTTTGCCACGAAGTGGAGATGGCATGGCACGATAATGCATAAATCCAACCAAATTGACATCTAGCTCAGCAACTAAACCATAAAATGGCGTATTGTTATCAAATATCCAAGTCCATACGTTACTCAGTATTTCATTATTCATGGGGACTTGATAAAAATCTGCATATCCTTGATACAACTTTTTCCAAGCTTCAAAATCATTTTGTGTCAGTTTACGGACAGTTACACTCATCATACCCTCCCATTACTAGCCCTATATCAACATAGTTATACTAACAATCATCAATAAGACAATATACATGGTATGCAGCAATTTCTCTGAAAAAACAGCCGTTAAACTTGCGCCAATAAAGCCACCAACCGCCGAGGGAATAATGCCAATAAAAAAGATGTAGTAATTCAATAAACCAAATGAATAATTAGGCAGTTGGTCTAAATGAAAGCTAAATAAAATATAAATTGAGGCACTAATAATACTGTAACATAAAACCGTTACCGTAGCCGTACCAATGGCTTTTTTAAGTGCAATGCCATTTTTTAAATAATAAGGCACAATAAACATTGCCACACCAGAAAGACAAACTAACAAACCTGTTATCATGCCCCAAATTAATTTTGCAGGTTTTGATACTAACACGTTGATATTGCCTGACTTAGACTTGAACTGTCGATAGGCAATATATAAAACGATAGCAGCAAAAAAATACTTTAATACACCACTATTGACACTGGTTGATATTAATATGCCAACCACACCACCAATGGTAAAAATCCACAGTGTTTTTTTAATGACATCCACATCAACCTGTTTTAATGAAAACTGGCGCGCACTGGCAACTATCCCCAAGAAACACGAGACTGATATGGTACTGACAATCGCTGATTGCATGGCATAAGTGTCACTGCCACCTAAGCTATGGATAACATAATAAAAGCCAGGCACATACACCAGCCCTGAACCACCACCGTATAGACCAGAGATAATACCGCCCAGTAATGAAATTAGAATAATTGCGAGAATGATTTCCATTGATTTTGATTATTGAAGATGTCCTGCATCCCAATATAGTAACAGATAGCTTTGATTTCGAATACTTGCGTTTTAATCCGCTTGATATTTACAGTAGTAATTCTTAACTATATCCTCGCAACTACTGACTTTTTTAGTGTAGTATTTTCCTTCACCTGCATTAAATTCACCTAACGGCGAATAGATATACTGGTCGCCCTGAAAACCATTACACCCCGCAGGAAACTGAGCAAGAGTGACATAAAAAACATCCGTATGCCCTGAGCGTGATGGGTCATTTGCCCTGATTGCGCCAAAATCCCAACCTGCTGTCACATATAACCCAGTTTTATTTAACAACGCTTCTGGTGTCACATTATCATTGTCAAAGTAAGCATAATATTCCATGGCAGTGCGGCCATCATAATCATAATCATTATACCTTTTAACCGTGACGTGCAAATTGATTAGGGTATTCTCTGGGAGCCATGAGATTTGAAAATCAGCTTCACAATCTGAACTTCTATGAGCATTTTTAATTGCTTCAAACTTTAAATTATTGCCTGGCGTGATACTGCTATTAACTTTTGAAGTATCCTGACATCCCGATGCACTAATTAATTTCACAGGAAAGGAGGTCATATTTGTTAACTGCAAATAACCTGCCTTATTAGAAGTAGCTTCAAAATTGACCTCATTACAGCTATTGGACGTGTCATAATTAATCGCTATGGCAGATGTTGCACATAATGCCATGAAAGGCAATAACGCTAATTTTGAAAAACGTAGAATCATAGTATTTCCCTTGTCATATTATCGATTGAATAAACTTACGAACCTGCCACTTATTCAATACATACCAGTTTACTTACTAGCACATTCACATTCAAACCAATCTTTAATCCTTGACTGGCGCACTGATCGGAAGGTATGGATATGGTGGGCGACTCATCTTCTTCTGATGCATAACACGAAGCACTGATCATTATTTCATTGTTTTGCTGATAAGCATTGATATCATAACAACCCCATACATCCGTTCGAGATTGATCAGAAAAATAATATGGATTCCCATTTAACATAGCTCGATCATCATGCATTAGCTGAGATATTATCTCATTATCACAAGTAATGATCACACTTTCAGCTTTATTATCATCAAAATTTAAACTAAAACTTGCATTAGCTGAACATGCATCTACATATAGCTCCTTATCAATCCAGGTACCTTTGCTGCAATGCCCGCCAGGCAGGTAAAAAGTACGTTTTTTGGGATCAAATTTAAAATCACATGTCTCTCCTTTCTTTACAATGTCCCAAATAGATGTATTGTCATAATCAATGGCTTTGGGGGTAAATTCATTACAAGTTAATTGACGTTTCGTATAGATATACATTGGATTTGCAGATTCCTCACAGCGAACCACGCCATTAATAGAGGTTATCAATTTATGTTCTTCGCCATGACATACTGCAGTCAGTTGTTTGCCAATTAAAGGAACCCCTAGTGGAGTTGTATATTCATACGGCGCAGATTTCACATCAGTACATGCATCATCAATAGACTGAATATCCGAAAAATCATCTAATGGTAGAATTGAAGATATAAAGCAATCAACTTCACCCGTTTTATTAACAGTATACTTACCAACCTTACAGGCATCTTCTTTGGACCTGTCTCTTATACACATCTCCGAGCCCACGAGACAGGCAGAAATCTC
>CAJXRW010000270.1 GCA_913060525.1 uncultured Gammaproteobacteria bacterium | reverse complement strand
CGAGATTTCTGCCTGTCTCGTGGGCTCGGAGATGTGTATAAGAGACAGCATTAAATACCCTTATAGAATTTTAAGGGCATTATATAAGCAAGTAAGAATAAGAAAAGAGATTAGACTTATTTGTCACTTTTAGTCATATTTCTGTCTCAATCTAGTCAGTGTACTCAATCCACATAGGACTATTCCAAGTACCTTGGAATCTTAAATTAGTTAAAACACCCGTACCTGATTGACCACTATTAAATGAATCTCCATTTATATAAAAATACATTCCGTTAATTTGAGTATAAATCTCACTATTTGGTGAAATAGCCATTTCACTATAATCTAAAACTTCATAGGCTTTGGAGCTCAATGAGTTCGAATCATCTGCGCAAATGTTAGTATTACCCTGTTTACCTCCAACCCACATATTAATGCAATTATTTGCCATGCTCGTTGCATAAGGAATGGTTGGTGGGCTTACAAAAGTGCTCGGATCTGGAGTAATAGGATATAAAGTTCCATCCTTAATGAAACCAACATTATTTAGAATATTATTTTGCACTACTGCAAAACCATTACCATCAACACCACTTCTATTATAAGATATCAATACAAGCGGGTAACTAAAATTGTCAATTACATAGCTGACAGCAAGCGCATGAGCACTACCTGAAGTCATGCCAGCTGAATTTATTGCATAGGTCAAATTAGTTGCATCAGCTGCAATATTTCCTGGCGTAGACAGCGGAATTCCCGACCGACTACCGTTATCTCCAAAAAAGTAAATTGTACCTGATGAGGTGTCATCTTCGACAAGATAAGAAGCATCCGTTACATACCAGGCTGTAATATATGGCAAGTTTGAGCTGCTTGCAGATTTTATCATCTCAAAGCCTGTAGTTGCAGATATATTATTTGTGCTCGCACTGCTTTGATTATATGAAGTCGTTATAGCTTCTTGCCCACTCGGAAAAGTGGAGTTATTTATTGCAGAAATAATTGCGTTTTCATTATGCAAAGAGTTATCGGACTTCCATAGCCTACATGTTAAATAGTGAGTACCATTTTCTGCAATAGTTGATGTTATTAAATTCGGAGTGTAATCATACATCTCACTCGCTGCCATACAAGCACCTGTCACGCCATACATTTGTCCATAAGCTATTTGAGATACAGGACTAGAAGAAGTGTCAATATATATTGGCGCAAAAATAGCATTTTCATTACCATCACCAGGTATACCCGTTACTGTTGCAGTTACCACATCACCATTAGAATCAGTCAACTCAGGGAAGAATGCAGGGCAATTTGTATCTAAATTATTATAGTAATCATAGATTGTTGTCTTATTAGTTACGGCATCAAGGTAACTGGTAATACAGGTATTAATATCATTTAAAACAGGGGTTTGATAAATAATACTATTAGACAAAAAGTTACTCGACATTTGTAAATATGGGTCATTAGGAACCTTGTTAGATGGTGGCGTGGGGTTATTTGAAGGTCTAAATGCATTAATAGCCACAAAATCTGCATACCCTACATCATTTGAGATATTTATCTCTGCTACACTACTGCCATAGGTTGCCCCTGGAGGTAAATCCTCCCAGGTTGCTACGTTAAAATTTATTGTAGGATCCCTAGTTAAAGAGTATGGTGCACCAGTAGACGAATCTGACCACATATAACAACCTTGTGAAAATGCTGTTAATAAGTCATGACCAGCATCTTTACTAGTGTCGTAGCACATAATACCATAAGTCGTATTAATAGTAATTAGTTGTGGCTGTGATTGAGCTGCATCCTTGCATTGTTGATAAGTTAAACTATTAGCAGTCCAAGGATAGGGTGCCCCAGGTCTTGCAGATGACGAAACAGGTATTGATGGCGATGACCAACAAGAATAGCCAGTATTGCTTGGAATATTAACTGTATAAGCACTATATGTATAGGTACTTGATCCCCAAGCATCTGCTTCTTGAGTTCCAGATTCAGGGGCGGGAGGGGAAGCTGTCCAAGTATATGGTGTAGCAGCTGCTGAAGTAGCCCACTTATAACAACCTAATTGATTATCACCAGATGAATCAACACAAGAGTACTTATAAGCTGATAAGGAATAATGATACCCAGTATTTTCTTGAGAAGATTTACATTCGGCATAATCTAAGCTTGATTCGGCACTCCAGATAGAGATTGCATAGTTGCCAAGATTCCCATTAATTGTCAAGCTTTCATCCTCTACTGCTGATGCTTTCCAACATGAGTAGGTTGCACCAGAAAATTGGTCATCAACTGGCATATCCGTTACTAAGAAGCTTGCTACATTAGCATATAGTTGATTAACTAGCCCCGCATAGAAAGTATCAAGATATTTGTGAGCACTTTGGTAGTTAGTTGCATTTGTTGTTGCTGCATCCGATGTTGTTACGGTATCCGAGACAGTCGTTGGCTGAAAATAAGCACCAGGAATATAAGCCACGTTTGGCACATAAATATTATTATTGTCAACATATTGCTGTTGGCTAATAAATAATGCATTAATTGTATTAGCTGTAGAAAGCATATAAAAATCTGCAGTAATGGCTACCAAACTTTGGTGGTACAAACTTGTAATAAACTTATTATACTGCTGATACAAAGGAATAATATTTTCCTGCTCCAATGGGTTAGTGGTATTTTTATTATCTTCCAATGTTGCTGCTATTTTAGTAAATAAAAGCGCCCTAGCTTCATACATTACTTGCATCAATGTAGAACTACTATAACCGTAAGCACTTACGGGAGATGAAGTTATTAAGCCCACACAGTCACTAGGAGAGGTGCTACAGGCATCTCTACTATAAGTACTTCCACTTAAACTAAATAATGTGTTCTGAATATTATAGCCATTTATCAACATACTCTGTGCTGCGTTACTTACCCAACTTTGACTTGAAGATAAAGTCGCAATAGGTACTACTGGAGTCACCGTTAAACCAGTCATGTCAACAAAAGCATCATAAATACCTAACTCTGAGGAGTTACCTACAATTCTTTCAATTTGACTTCGGTAATCATAATAAGCTAGAGCTAAATCTGACTGTGCATTTTGCTCAATTTCTTGGAAAATAAATTCATCTGTCAATGCCATTACCGTTTTAATATTCTGAATTTGCTGTTCAACCTGAGTAAACTGGGCATCTATCTCTTGTAACGTATTGGTGAAGCATAAACTAGGCCCTGTCGATGTATCTGCTGTCGCATCAGTATAAATATCATGACCAAATTTTAAAACATTTCCTAATATCCCAACTCCAGGAATTGTGCTAGATATAACACTGCCAGTTAATTGTGAGGTAGGCGTATACCAATTAAGCGATGACTGTGTAGAACAACTAGCTGGTATTGATAAATTTACATTATTATCTTGAGATGAAGTAGGTGTATCTTGAGAATTAATAGCACCCATAAAGCTTAATTTAGCATCAACCGCCTGTTGAGCTTTAACAAAGGCATTAAGTTGATTTTTTAACTCATCTTGATTTCGAAAATTTTGATATAGCGCATAAGAAGCTGGTCCATGCGGAGCATTGGTCGTATTAATGGATAGCGCACTTTCTGGTACATTCGCTGTTGTTGAGCTACTGCCATCACTACCACAAGCTGAAAGCAATAATGCTGAGGTAATTGCTGATAATATTTTTATTTTCATAGAATTATCCATTAGTTAATTAATGATTAAAGAAATTGATAACTCACACCCAAAAAGACTGTCGAAAAAATCTATCTGGAACTGTTGATTATCTGTCTGGATTTTTGCCTAGTTTACGATCTGTCTCTTATACACATCTCCGAGCCCACGAGACAGGCAGAAATC
>CAJXRW010000269.1 GCA_913060525.1 uncultured Gammaproteobacteria bacterium | reverse complement strand
TCTACACAGAGTAGATCGTCGGCAGCGTCAGATGTGTATAAGAGACAGCATTTAATTCAATTGAGCGATTTATATAGTCAACCGCATGCTGATACTCTTTTACCTTTAGATAAACTTTAGCAATATTCAAATAGTCGTCAGCTTTGACATTAATCAGCTTGGTATCCAGTATTTTATTCAAAAATGTAATTTCCTTACCGTTAAAATCCTGTTTTTCAAGCAGTTGCAAATACTCTATGCCTGGGTTCTTTTTAACCTGCTTTTCAGTAATCGAAAACGCTTTTTCTTTTTGCTGCTGTATAAACAATGCATCAATATACGCGACTAGAACTTCACGCTTATCTTTAATCGCCGATGGAATCAAATCCCAAACCTCAGAAATAGCCATTGGGCTAATTCTGCTCGCTTCAACCAAACTGCCCATATATGCCTGAACCTGATCAGACTTAAATGCGACCTTATCTAGGTCACGCATGCGTTTAATTTTATCAAGCAATGAAACCGCTTTCGCATAGCGTTGACTAGTAATTAAAACTTTGAAATACAGCCTTGTTATCACAAATGACTCGGGATGCTTTTCATTTGCATTTTCAAGTGTTTTATTTGCCTGATCCAGCTCTCCCTGACCTATAAAACAAGATGCCAAAAGCCAATAATACATCACACTATCTTTATTGTCTTCACTCAAAAGCTTTAGCTCTTTGTGAGCCGCTAAGTAGTTCTCTTGTTCTATTTGGGATTTAATTTCAAAGTAACTAACCTCATTAGATAATTTTAAAGCCTTGCCACTATTTTTAGGTTTACCAGCTTGCTTCTCAACTTCTAACCAGTCTTCAATAATAACAGACGCCAACATTTCTTTTAGCAATACTATCGCCTTACGTTGCTTCCTACGTGACAACCCTCTTCCAATTCTTAATGGAATACCAAAGATTTTAGCAATAACCTGGAAGATAACTTTCAAAGCAATAAGCGCAACAATTAAAGCCAACACACCAAGCCACAAAGGCATTGAGACCATGGTGTCATTAAAAGTAACAATCAAACTGCCATGGTTATGAACTAAATAAACACCTATCAGTCCAGATATCGCCACCCAAAACAGAAAAAACAAAAACCTTCTCATCATTTCGCTCCTTGCGCATTGCTTAGATCAGGCAGTTTACGGTTGTTTTGAATATATTTCTGGCTTAATTGATCAACGGATTCAATTGCTGAGCCTAATGACGCAACATTTGCAATTGATGCAGGGAATCGAATAGTTGAGGCCAGATGAACCCACTGAGTGTACTGGGTATTCTCTTTGAAATATTTAACAACCAAATCTCTAGCAGTCTTCATACTATCTTGGTACATTTGCCTATCACCACGTAACATTGCAATTTTTGCTTGTTCAACGTTAAACTGAAGCGTCATAACCAATTGCCCACGTACACGAGAGTTCAACAATGCACTTTCTGTATCATTGACTTTTGACACCGTAACCAACGAGCGAATTCGCTCCCAACTAGCACCCAATGCATCTTTCCAAGAACCATTCATTTGCGATTTATCATTGGTTATTTTATTAACTTCTCCAGGAATTTTAATTGCCAAGCCTGATGAAATACTTTCTAACTGCGCAAGCTTTGCAACTTCATCTTTTAAGCCATTATATTTACTAGACTTCAACTCAGATATAGCAATTCTAATTTTAGAGATCGCCTCATTCGCAGTTGCACCTAACACTAAAAGTGACTGTTCAGCTTTTCGTGCCAAAGCAATACCTGCTGATTTATCTCCAGTCACTTTAATATATTGATCTGCTAAATTAAGGTAGATTTGTGCAGCATTAATATTAACGAGTTGAATTTGCTGCCTTAATTCAGACTGGGGTAGCAAATACGTATTTTGTACTTGAGTGACTGATTGCTGCAATACATCCAGCTTACCCTCATAAGCGCCCAACATCTGATTAACTGACGACTTAATTTGTTGATCTCTATTTTGCAATGCATTCACTGACTGAGACAAAGTCGCTTCACTCGACTTTAAATACGTCACATTTTTATCCAAGCCTTCAACTTGATTATTCAACATACCAATCTTGGCTGTCACTTCTGTGCTTTTATCAACGGTATAGTTCAAATAAAGACTATAACCCCCAACGCCAATACCAACCAGACCAAACAAAATGGCAATAGCAACACCCAAACTACTTGAATTAGCGTTTTTCTTGTTTGTTGTATTGCTTAACCCTGTATTTTTTTTACTGTTTTCACCCTCATTTGGCATTTCTAATTTGTCTTCAGACATGTACGTTTCCCTTATAATAATTCGTCACTGAACGAACAATTGTTTGATTATCCACAGCAGGCAATTCTATTATGTTAGCAAAACCCTTTCCTATCGCCCAGTTGAACATACGCTTATTCACAACTGTAATGGCTAACTCCTGGAAAATAGCTAAATCATTCATCAACTCAAGCTGGGTCACCAGATATTTAAACAACTCAAAGCTCGTAATGACAATACAACTAATACCTCTCCTTTTAATTATATGAATCATGTTAGAAATTTCTTCCTGAGTGACAAAAACGGTGCGGTAAGTTTCAACATATTCTACAAACGCACCCATTTCTAACAAAAAAGCATATATTTTATCCCTACCCGATTGTGCTCGAGATATATAAACTCTTTTATTCTTAACTTCTTTTAACTGAGGCAACTTAACAAAATTTTCTGAATTTGATGAGCCTGGGTAAATGACTGTTAAACCAAAATGCGCTTTGAGCATCTTTGCTGTGCTTTTACCAATCGCAAATATATTTTGTGCTGACCCTAGCGTTTCTTTTGACCTTGAATGCTTGGCAAAATACTCTACTGCTGTTGGGCTGATAAAGACCCAGTTATCTGAGTATTTAGGTACATAATCATCGAAAAAAATGTTTAGCTCATTAGAAGCCTCGTAATGAATGCAAGGATAACCAATTGATTCATATCCAAATCTTTCAAATAATTTAGCGCAAACCAAACTTCGTTTTTGTGATCGTGTAATCAGTATTTTTGTTTTCTCAGGCGGCATGTTTTGACGCGTAGGCCATAATTCCTTTAAGCATAGCATGCAATCCATTATTACGCGTTGGACTTAAGTGGCTCTCAAGACCAATATCTTTCAACAGGGTTAGCTCTTCAGTCATAACTTCTTTTGGTGTTGCGCCATCATATATTTTAATCAACAATGCGATTAATCCTGATACAATTGCCGCATCGCTTGTACCAAGAATCTTTAAGCGACCAGCCTCTAAAGAAATATCAAGCCAAACCTGTGACTGACAGCCTCTAATAAAATGCGCATCATCTTTCTTAGCTTCAGGGTAATTAGGCAATTGTTTACCCAGGCTAATTATATAGGCATACCTGTCTGCCCAATCTTCAAAAAACTCAAAATCATCTACAAGTTCTTGCTGAATTTCCGAAATAGACATAGCGATAGCGTGATTGTTATATTTGTTGGCACTATAGCATCTTCAATAATTTGACAACAATCCTTATTATAAAGATAAATCAATTCCATTGGTTTCTTTCATCGTCAGAACAACTAATATAACGACAATCGAAGCAATAATCAGATAAATACTTGGCGCAAAATCCCAAGCTGTTAGGGCAATTAATCCACCTGCAACTAATGGTGTTGTTCCACCAAAAATAGCATTTGATACATTATAGCCTGTCGCCACACCACTAAATCGCAAATGGGTTGGAAATAATTCATTTATTGCTGTTACAAAGGTCGCTGTACCTGCTGCAATCAGCAACATGAATATACAGTATGCAAAGCCAGCCCAAAATAATGAACCTAAAGCTGTCTCTTA
>CAJXRW010000268.1 GCA_913060525.1 uncultured Gammaproteobacteria bacterium | reverse complement strand
GAGATTTCTGCCTGTCTCGTGGGCTCGGAGATGTGTATAAGAGACAGCCTTTAATCATTGGATCTGATGGACATCAATCAGAATTACTTGCCCTAGCCGTTGGTAGCACATTTGCTGGTAACTTTACTATTTTGGGTGCCGCCAGTAATATTATTATTTTTCAATATGCAATCAGAAAAGGGATAGATTGCTTCTCCTTTAAATCATTTATATTGGTAGGAGCACTAATCACCCTCCCAAGCCTGTTTATTTATTACTTTTTCCTATCCTTTTAGCTATCAACTCAAACCAGTGGGAATTGTTTAACAAGTGAGATAGGATTACCATACCAATACTTTAGTTTTCATTCGAAATTAGAATCATGCCAGAATTGCCAGAAGTTGAAACCGTTAAAAATGGCTTAAATCAATATCTATTAAATAAAACCGTACAAGATATTACTGTATATCAGCCTTCACTAAGATATCGCGTTGATCCAGAACTTAATAGCCTACTAAAAAATAAAAAAATTATGAAATTAACAAGGCGGGCTAAATATATTATTTTTGAACTCGATAAGGGTTTTATTATCTCGCATTTGGGTATGACGGGTATATTTCGAGTTTATTCGAACCCTATACCCATGCTTGAGAAGCATGACCATATCGAATTAATATTTGATGATTTTGTTCTTAGATACAATGATACCAGGCGATTCGGGTTTTTTATTTATACTGATCAATTTCCTGAGTCGCACAAACTGTTAAAGAATTTAGGCCCAGAACCTTTACTTGACGATTTCAACGCTGAGTATTTATATCAGAAGCTAAAAAATAAAAACAAGCCTATTAAATCAGCCCTCATGGATAATGCAATCGTTGTCGGTGTCGGAAATATATATGCAAATGAAGTATTATTTAAATGCAGCATTCACCCTATTTCACCTGCTAAAAATTTAAGCTCAAAACAATGCGAACAATTAGCGATTGAAATTAAAAAGATATTAATTCAATCAATACAACAAGGAGGAACGACATTAAAAGATTTTAAAAACACATCAGGAAAACCTGGGTATTTCTCCCAAAGTCTTTCGGTATATGGTCAAAAAAATCAAGTATGTAAAAGCTGTAATGGTATTATTGAATCAACGGTCATAGGGCAAAGATCATCATTCTTTTGTCGTGAGTGTCAAAAAGTGTATTAATTCGCAAATTACCCATATCAACTTTCAATAATTTCTATAGCTCTTCCATTTTCCAAATACGAAATATTTATTTTAATATTCGCATTCGGTAAAAAACCCTCACCTTTTTCTGGCCATTCTATAATGACGATAGATTGGTCATTAAAATAATCCCGTATACCCATCCACTCCAACTCTTCAGGATCAGCAATGCGATACATATCAAAATGATGAACATCTAAATCAGTTGGTTGGTATGACTCTACTAAAGTAAAGGTCGGGCTTTTAATATTACCATCATAACCCAAGCCTTTGATGATACCTTTAGTTAATGTTGTTTTACCGGCACCTAAATCGCCGTTAAGATAAATTACATCTCCACCTTTCAAGTTTTTTGAAAGCTGTTTTCCAAACTTGATCATTTCATCAGCGGATGAAATATTAATGTGTTTTGCCATAATTTTTTAATATATCCCCTATTAAAATAAATGAACCAAATACTAACAAACAATCATCCTCTTTCATCTGGACGCTTAATTGCTCGAATATTTCATTAGCTGAATGATGATAATAAACCTTACTGCCTTTTCCAAATATTTTTTCCAGACAAGATACTGATGCGCCACGTTGCTCTAGTTCAACAAGGCTGATTAAATGCCATTGATCAATCCAACGATCTACATGTTTATATATGCCTTCAATATCTTTATTCGACATTGAACCATACATAACATACAGCTTACCCTGAATTTTTAGGTTGTTAATATATTCGAAAAGTTCAACTATGGCAGGTAAATTATGACTCACATCTAAGATGATCTTGCCGTGCTTGCTGGGAATTATATGCCTTCGTCCTGGTATATTAAAACGCTCAATTATCGCTTTAGCTTTATTATAATTGAATGAAAAATTGGCTGGCATTTCCTCTAAAATTGCTAAAGCAGCGGATATCGTATGTTTATGAAGTAAGGCATTATTTTTAAATGAAAGCGTTTGATTAACTGACCTATAAACCATTGCCCCATTTGATTCTTTTATAAAGAAATCTCTGTTAATAAATTTAGCATTAACATTATTTTGTTTAACATAAGTTGCCAAACTATTAGGCACATCTTCTTCAGCAACAATTAACGGTTTGTGTCTTCTAGCAATGGCAACTTTTTCATTAGCGATCTTCTCGCGTGTATCTCCTAATATTTGTATATGATCCAACCCTATTGAAGTAATGACTGATATATCAGCATCTATGGTGTTTGCTGGGTCTAGCCTGCCACCTAAGCCAACTTCAAGTATCATAACATCAGGTTTAAGTTTAGAAAAAATAACCAAGGCAGCTAGAAAAGCATAGTGCGAATATCTTAATAAATCATTAGCACCGTATGTTTGCTCAATTAAATCGAAGGCTTGTGATATATCATTGTCCTGTACAGGTGAACCGTTATATTTTATTCGTTCATTATATTTAATTAGATGCGGGGAAGTGTTTGAACAAACAGAATATCCATTTTCAATGAATATTTGTTCTAATAAACCGACCGTACTACCTTTGCCATTGGTTCCAGAAACGGTAATAACAAAGGAGTCTAAATTATTAAACCCAAGAGTTGGGTAAAAAGATTTAAGATATGAATTATTGCAATCTTCTAATGGTGATTTTTGCTCTACATATTCAAGCCATGCATTAAGATTATTGTTTTGCGGTCTCTTCACTTGCGTCAGCTACAAACTTTTTTTCATGCTTCATCAACTTAGACATAATAGCACCTAATTTTTCAGGTAAGTTTTTACGATGAACAATTAAATCGACTACGCCTTTATTCTGTAAGAATTCACTACGTTGAAAACCTTCTGGTAACTGTTCACGCACCGTTTGCTCAATAACCCTAGGACCTGCAAAACCGATTAATGCGTTTGGTTCAGCAATATGGATATCACCAAGCATCGCTAAACTTGCGGAAACACCACCCGTTGTTGGGTCAGTCAACACAACAATGTATGGTAAGCCTGCTTTCGAAAGTTTTGTTAAGGCTGCTGATGACTTTGCCATTTGCATTAATGAAAAAAGTGATTCCTGCATACGTGCACCACCACTTGCGGTAAAGCAAATATATGGGCAACGCTCTTTAATTGCCTCTTCAACGCCACGAGAAAATTTCTCACCAACCACAGACCCCATTGATCCGCCTAAAAATAAAAAATTAAAGAATGAAGCAACCGCTTTTTCACCTTTAATATTACCTTTAACGACAATCAATGCATCCGTTTCATTGGTTTTCTTTTGTGCCTGTTTAAGGCGATCTTTGTAGGATTTAACATCCTTAAATTTTAACTGGTCAACGGGCTCAATATTTTTAAATAGTTCAGTAAATTTACCGTCATCAAAGGTAAAGTTGATCCTTTTACGTGGATCAATACGCATGTGGTGCTCGCATTGCGTACAAACATATAAATTTGCTTGTAAATCAGGAAGATATAAAACTGTATTACAGTTTGAACATTTTTCCCATACACCTTCAGGCAGCTCTCTTTTAGATTCATTTTTTATTTTTGACTGTGTAATTCTATCAAACCAACTCATATTTAAACCTTTATTTATTTACACATGTGTACAAGACATTAGAGTGATTATATTCAACAAGCTGTACAATAGCTGTCTCTTATACACATCTGACGCTGCCGACGATCTACTCTGTGTAG
>CAJXRW010000267.1 GCA_913060525.1 uncultured Gammaproteobacteria bacterium | reverse complement strand
TACACAGAGTAGATCGTCGGCAGCGTCAGATGTGTATAAGAGACAGGTATTGAATTTATTGATGAGAAGGAGCTAGAGTGAGTAAAAAAGAGAGCAAGCATCTATTTAGTAATTACAAGCCTGATGTTGGCGTTTATGATGAATTATTTAACCATGAGGGCATGCCATACCCTGAAGTTAGCTCAGTAGTTGGTCTATTAAATAAAATAAGTTCTGATGAATTCTCAGAAAAACAACATTTTGTAGATGCATCATTTCTTCAGAGTGGAATCACTTTTACAGTGTATGCGGATGATGAAGGAACAGAAAAGATTTTTCCATTTGATTTGATTCCTAGAATTATTTCTGAATCTGAGTGGGAGGTTTTAGAAAAAGGTTTGGCTCAAAGGCTTAAAGCTTTGAATTGTTTTTTAAATGATGTCTATTCTGAGCAGAAAATTATTGATGCAGGTATTATCCCTCGTGAAATGATTGAGAGTTCTGAGGAATACTTGCCACAGATGAGAGGGATTACGCCGCCTGGGGGTGTTTATTGTCATATAGCTGGACTTGACCTTATTAAAGATGAAAATGGGTTTATGGTTTTAGAGGATAATGTGAGAACGCCATCAGGTGTATCTTATGTTCTTGAAAATAGAAATGCACTAAAGCGAGCGATACCTGATGTTTTTGTTAGGTCAAATGTAAGACGAGTCAATAATTATCCTATGCAGCTTAGAAAGGCGTTAAGTGAATTGTCTCCAAGACAAGAGCAAGATGGCGTTAGTATTAAGGGGATGACTGTAGTATTGACGCCTGGGCAATATAATTCAGCTTATTTTGAGCATGGTTATTTAGCGCGGAAAATGGGTTGTGAGCTAGTTCAAGGCTCTGATTTATTTGTTCATGATAATTATGTGTATTTAAAAACGACTAAGGGGCCTAAGCTCGTAACGGTTATATATCGTCGTATTGATGATCCATTTTTAGACCCTGAGTTTTTTAATCCTGAAAGTATGCTTGGTGTTCCTGGAGTTATGCAAGCTTACCAAGCAGGTAATGTGGTGATAGCAAATGCCGTAGGGAATGGTATTGCGGATGATAAAGCAATATATCCTTATGTGCATGAGATGATTCGTTTCTATTTAGATGAAGAGCCATTGTTAGCGCAAGTTAAAACTTTTTTCTGTAGTGAGAAGGAAGATAGAGAGTATGTGCTAAAAAACTTGAATAAACTTGTCGTTAAAGAGGCAAATGGTTCGGGTGGTTATGGTATGTTAATAGGTCCGCAGGCATCTGAGAAACAGCTGGGAGAATTTGCTAAGAAAATATCAGATCACCCGCGTGCATATATAGCGCAACCATTGATAGAGTTATCAACCAGTCCAACATTTATTAATAACAAGTTGGTACCCAGAAGAGTTGATTTAAGAGCATTTCTAGTCACTGGTAAGTCTACTTGGGTTATGCCAGGCGGGTTGGCACGAGTTGCACTGAAAGAGGGTTCTTATGTAGTAAACTCTAGCCAAGGTGGCGGTTCAAAAGATGCTTGGGTATTAGGAGGGAGATTCTAAATGATTTCACGTACAGCAGAAAATTGTTTTTGGTTAACAAGAAACCTTGAAAGAGTAGAAATGCTAAATAATGCGATTGAGGTGACTCATGATATTGCTTTAGAGACGGATGCGGATGTTTATGATACATGGTTTCCATTAGTTATTGTATTGGGTGGTCAAGAAAGTTTTTTAGAAGACCAAAAAGTTACAGCTAGCCATGATGAAAATAAAATATTGGAGTTCTTGGTTTGGGATAAAGATAACCAGTCATCAATTTATACCTCTTTTTCAAATGCACGTGAAAATGCACGAATAGTTCGTGATTTAATGTCTTATGAAATGTGGGAAGTCATGAATAGAGCCTGGTTGTGGTTAAACAAGCCAGCGACTAAAAAATTATTCAAGAGTGATTTGAATGCATTCTGTTTAGAGCTTTCAGAAACCTGCTCAACGTGGAAAGGTATGTTCCATGACCTTATTTTAAGAGATGATCCGTATTATTTCATGAAGTTGGGAATGACTTTGGAGAGGGCGAATTTAACGGCAAGGCTAATGGATGTTCATTACCATAGACATATTGATTTAACATCATCTCAAGAAACTATGTATGAGTCATTGTATTGGCAAGAAATGTTGCAGTACTGTATGTCTTATGATGCCTTCGTGAGAAGACCTTATTTTGATGTTGGTCGTGAGCAAGTTGCTGAATTTTTATTACAAGAGCCAGACTTCCCTAGAACAATTGCTTATTGTTTAAAGGACTCTATTAACTCTTTGGGAGAAGTTCGTCAGCAATCAAAATATAAAATTGGTAATGATTGTTTTGAAAAGTTATTTAAAACATACAACATATTAGTTGATAGTGAAATTATTGATATTCTTGACTCTAGCCATGAGTTTTTAACTGCTTTAATTAATGATTTGGCTGAGTTATGTAGTCAAATTCAAAAAGATTTCTTTGATGTTGATGTCGAAACTTTCTCTAAAATGTTATCATCTGCGAAGTAATCCATATAATAAAATAATTAAGGTTAAATAATGACAACTAGTGAACTACTAGCTATCTCGTCTGATCGACCTATCTCCCCTAAATTAAGTTTCAAGAAATCTACACCAGAAGGCGGTTTTAAAAAAGATTTTGTTTGGGGGTTGGCTTGGTATCCTGTTGACCATAATGCTGCCACTGTTGTTAAAGATGCACAGCTTGAGAGTGCTGAGGTACTTTCCGATTTGCTTCAAAATTATAGCAGTTTTTATTCCACTATATTTATGGGACATTTTTATGGTAGTGAGCAAAAAAAACTTGCTCAAGATATCCAACCGTTTAGTCGTCCTTATGCGGGGAAAGACTGGATATTAGTCCATAACGGTGACTTAGAAGATGGTTATAAAGAACAATTATCTTTGCTTCACTCTGCATTTGAAGCCGTAGGTTCAACTGATTCAGAACATGTGCTCTGTTGGTTATTAACTAAGTTACAGCTTCAAAAAGCAAGAACCTTGAGCGATGTCGACTACTCTTTATTACATGGCTGGTTAAAAAAACTTAATGAGCTAGGTCAAAGTAATTTATTTTTTAGTGGTGGCGATTCTATGGTCGTATACCAAGATATAAACGATTACAATCCAATATATTATTGCCGTTTTTATCCACCTAATAGTTACGCTTATATTGATATGAGTAAGACTCACCTTGAAATTGGAGAAGGTGAAGATCATCTTAGGTCGTATATTATTTTTTCACACATGCCAGTAGGCGGATATGTTTGGAAGAAGCTTTGGCCTGGGCAAATGCTTGTTGTGTCACACGGGAAAATAGTGTGGGACTCTTCGCTTGAAGAAAAAGAATTTGTTAATTCAAATATTCCCATCAATACGAGCTCACAGCGGAACAACTATAAGCTTGGAATAGATTTAGGTCGTGTTCGCCAAACAACCTTAAGCTCTGAAAATAAAGATGGATATATTATTTCCCATGCTCATAAGGATAAGCCAAAGCAAAGGCTTTTAAAAGTGGTTCATGAAACAAAATATTCTTATGAAAAGACGGTTAAATTGAGTAAACATTCATTCAAATTGCAACCAGTTTTCGACAGAAATCAGGAGCTTTTGGACTATCATTTATTCATTTCTACCGATACCCGTCATGAGACATTTGCAGATGTATTTGGTAACCGAGTGACCTATGTTGAAACTGAGAAACCATATAACGAACTAGTTGTTCGCATGGAATCACGGGTTGCTTTGCCTGTTGCTCCGAATAAGAAGCAGAGTTTAATTCGAAGACGTACAAGTATTCCTGTCTCTTATACACATCTGACGCTGCCGACGATCTACTCTGTGTAGA
>CAJXRW010000266.1 GCA_913060525.1 uncultured Gammaproteobacteria bacterium | reverse complement strand
CGATTTTAGGCAGGGATGCCCAAAATCTATTATGAACGGCGCGACACTATCGTTGGGATGGTATCACTGATATTCAGAGTTATTCTGTTTCTACCGAGCCGAGTGGGGTGACATTTACTAATAACCCCTGTGAGTTTATACCAGGTGTAACAACATCTTGTGAGGTTACAGCAAACGTAGCTACATCGGTTAACCCAAATACATATTCATTTGAAATGACCAAAGAACCTGGTACGGTAATTAATACTAACTTTTCCAGTTTAAATTATGATGTCACTGAACCTGGTTTTGCTTTTGTTAGCAACTGGAAAGAAGGAGTTAATACTGTTTCACGTTGTAAGGTTAACCCAGCAGGAATTTTCTCTGATTGCATGGATACAGGCGGTACCAATTTTTCTAGCCCGTTTGGGGTCATTTTGAATCCTGGAGAAAATCTTGTGTTTGTACTAAATTCTCTTGGGAATAATATAACGACTTGTAATGTTAGCGAGGACGGAGAATTTTCTAACTGCAATATAAACCCTCCGGTGTTTGGAGTTCCTGTCAATATGAGCTTGAATGCTAGGGGAAATAGGGCTTTCGTGGCTGGTAACCTCGACGCATCTATAAAGAAATGTGATGTTGATGAATTGGGGGTGATTGATGCTTGTATTGATACTGGTGGAAATAACTATTCTTTTCCTGATAGTGTTATTTTAAATTCAGCTGAGAATATCGCCTTTATAACTAACGCTGACCCTGATTCAGGAAATATTAATCATGATACAGTAACAAGGTGTGATGTTGATATTGCTGGTTTATTTAGTAATTGCAGCCATACTGGTACAGGCTTTGATATCCCGTCGGGTATTATCTTGAATGCTGCTGAAACTAAAGTATTTATCACCAATGTTGGTTCAGATAGGGTTTTAAAATGCGATGTTGAGAGATCGACTGGTAATTTTACTAATTGTGCTGATACAGGAGGGTATGGCTTCGATGATCCAACTGGTATTACTTTGAATGATTCAGAAACAATTGCATTTGTAACAAATGGTGGTTCTACTACTGTATCTCGATGCTTAGTGAATATAGATGGTGATTTTTCTGCTTGTGCAAGCACGCAAGGTAGTTTTAATAACCCAGCTGGAATTGCATTATCCAATCAAATTGATTATATATCACTCCCAATTTATCCAGGATTAGATCCGTCTACTAATAGCCTGCCTGTAACTGGAATTAGAGAAGTAGCTGATAACTCTGGATCAGTTTATATCACTGGAATTTTAAATCCAAATAGTGGAACTGATGAGTCGTTTGGAATCATCTATGAAGGCCCAATTAATATGAGTGATAGTAATGGCTGGCATCAATGGTCTTTCCCTTCTAGCCCTGGTGTAACAGTTACTGGTACTGCTTTTTATGGGCCAAACAATGGTTCTGGCGCTAATGATGTGCATATTGCAGGTAATTATACAACGGCAGAAACTGGTGGATATGCGCTTGGACTGCTTTATAAGGGTGACCTCGACGGCACTGGTGACTGGATAACGTTAACCCCATCATATTCTGGTGAAGAAACTTTAAATACAATTGCTCATAGCAATATGGGAAGTCTTGTGGTTGGCAATTATGATACTAACTTAGCCACAGGAAGGGCTTTCATTTATAATATGGATACGGGAATATTTTATAATCTTGAAAAGCCAGGGGCAGTAAGTGTTACTGCTTATGGTATTTGGCATAATGGAGGAGATAGTTATACAATAGCGGGAGGTTACAGTAATGCAGGTGATGCTGGTAACAAGGGATTGGATCACGCTTATATAGTTGATTGGGATGAAGCAACTCACACTGCTTCAAATTGGACTGAATACAACTATAGGAATTTATCAGATGGCAATTATATTACCCATTTTGAGGGTATAACTTCAGATGGCTCAGGAGGATATAATTTGGTCTCTGACTCAGCGTTAAGCACGGCTCCAGATAACTTTATCATAGCTTCATTTGTACATGTGGTACGAGAAGGTGGTGCAGGTAGTGCTTTTGGTAAAGCAATATGGACTGATCTTGAATTTCCTAACTCAACAGAAATGTCAGGTAATACTGTTTATTTAAGAAATGCTCTAGGCGTTTATCTTTCTCCAGGAAATCCTGTAACTTCATATTTAGCAATTTTACCTGAATAATTTGGTATTGTGATAATCATTAATTAATGACTAAGCTAGGGTTAATAAAAATAAAATATCAATATTAACTATTATTAGCTACACTAATTGTTGAGTATAATTTGATCTAAGAGGGTAGACATGAAAAATAGATTATCAACAAGAAGTTTTGCTTTATTTTTTAAAATGGGTAACTTCAAAAAAATAACTTTTTTTACGCTTATTTTAGCCTTTTGTCCTTTTTCTTATGCTGGTTATCTGGCTCCGAATCCCTGCCCATATGCCAATGCTTGCCAAGGGGATCCGAAATCATCAGCAAGTCCATGCCCAGGCACTGATTGCGAACCTGCATCTATTTCTCCCAACGGAAGTAGTGTCTGTCATACAACTTGCTATTGGTATAATAAGAACAATGCAAAAGTATGTGGGGATGCATATACATATGTAGATAGCGACGGAAATTCTCAGCCATTTTATGTAACTAATTGTAATGCTACTAATACTGAACTTTAAAGCCAGTTTTATAACACTGTTGTAACTTTTGGAGTGCGCATGAAATAACTTCCACATTTAGGAACTAACATTTCTCCAGGCTCTGGGTTACTCAAATACGCCATAGGCATCGTGCACGTTTGTCTTACCAAGACTCTTATTCTGCTCAGTACAAACATCACCTGTTAGCACTTGATAACGATACGTTGTAACCCATACAAAAGTTATTCTAGTTTATATTTGCTATGGAGTCCTGTCCTATATTCCATAACTCCTACAGAATAATACAACTACAAGCTGAAAGCTACCCGCTTAAAAACGGGAGCTTAAACCTTTCTTTCGGACGAGTTAAAAAGCTTAGAGGTAATATAGATTTCGAATATTATGAATTTTTAGTCTGCCTGAAACAAGGCATGACCGCTATAAATCTATTCCGGAAATACTAATCACAGAAACCGCTATTCCAGTCAGAAGCTGAGGAGAATCCGTTATGATGTATCGTATTAGAGGTGCCATCGTTATTACAATCAATATTTGTAATGCTAAATCCACTATTTGTACCTACCAAGTTATTATTGACAGTAAACTGAAAATCATCGGTACAATAACCAACGTTATAAACATCTAGATTACTACTACTTGTTGATAAGGTAATACTCGTTGGCTGCCATAACTCACCACCATTGTCCTGACAACCAACCTTATAAGTATTTGTATGACCACCTTCAACTTTGGTATCATGTACAAAATCTGGATTACCATTAGTATTCTCACAACCATCATCTATGTTACAATTCCAAACATAGGTATTCGCTGTAGCAGAAACAGATAGTCCCGCTAAAAGAGCTGTACAAAGAGCTAATTTTTTAAAATTTAACCCATTATTATATTGTTTGTTGTTTGTTGTTTGTTGTTGTATTTTCATTGCTATCTCCTTTTATTGGACTATATTTTAGTCAACTATAATACTAGCTAAGTAATGACGGAATTACTATTATTTTTTATCTAACCCTGATTTAACATTAAATTAAGATAAGAGTTGTGTTGCTTGTTTAATTATGAGGAGTGATTAGCTAGTACTAATGTTCAAAAAATGATTAATAGCAAAATCATACTATCTATCAAACTGTCTGAAATGTATAAACTTAACTATTAGTTAAAGCTAATATAAAAAACTAGTAATTTTAAAAATAAATAATGCTGTCTCTTATACACATCTGACGCTGCCGACGATCTACTCTGTGTA
>CAJXRW010000265.1 GCA_913060525.1 uncultured Gammaproteobacteria bacterium | reverse complement strand
CGAGATTTCTGCCTGTCTCGTGGGCTCGGAGATGTGTATAAGAGACAGGAGTAGGATTAGCACAATACGGTAATAGTCCTGCAGCTTGGTATGCAGCAATTGTTTCTCCAACCCAAGCCCTATAAGTCAAATTTGGACCCCATAAACCTTTATTTGTACTAGGATTTGATGCATTAGCTTGACCATGGCACACATCTGAACCAGCTGCTTGCATGAAATCACAAGTGTTAAATTTGTCAAATATTATATTAGGTGTATCCGTGTATCCAGGGAAGCTTGGATCGTTAGTCATTGCAGTAGCTTCACAAGTACCAGAATCTACCGCAAAAACAAGCTTATCAGAATCATTTATTCTTCCTTTTAAAACACAGTTTGTACCATAAGTATCAGACATTGATACCTTTACAGGGTACGTTGGACTACCTGTTGTGCCACTACCATTCGCCCAATATTGCCACAATTGATCAATATACTGATCATAGTAATCATTACCAAATGGATTACCTGAAGTTGGTGTTCCATCAGTATTATAAGTAGCAATAGTTATTGGTGCCAGTATCTGCACTATACTATCATCGACTTTTCTTATTAAATTTTTATCCCCTTCCGTAGACTCATATTCCCAGTCAGTAAAATCACTAAATGAACTTTCTACACTTGTAAATATTCCTTGAGTCCCACTATGCTTACCTAAAGTTGTTGCTCCAAAAGACCAATCAACTGCAAATAGATTATTTATATCCCCAGCCAAACCCATTGTTTCTATAGAAGTCAATAAACCAAAACTATTTACATAACTTAGATCCAAATAAATTGATTCACAGATAGTGCTTCCATCTATGGCGGCTGAATTACCGCAATTATTCGGAGATGTGGTTTGATTCACATAAGTATATTCTGCTACAACAAATGGATAATTATCTGCAAGACTTTCAGATGGGACACCAGTAGTATCTTGAAACCCACCCTCAGTTTGCGTTATAAAAAATTTCCCTGAATTTGCATAAGGCAGATAAATTAGACCACCTGCATCTTGGGGAGCTTGATATTGATATTCATTAAAGTCTATGGAGGCTGATGTTGATAGCGATCCTACATTACTATCAACAGGGAATACGACTTGTAATAAATCGGCTGGTGAATTAGGATTCTTACCAACAGCACCAATATAAATTGGTTTGGAAGGATTTAAGCGATTATCAACATAGGTAGCAACATAGCCTGATTTGAAGTCTACAAAACGTAATGCCTTATTATAATAGCCTTTTGTTTCATCGCTTGATTTAACGTGAAAGTCAATTTGCTCATTTTTTGGTTCTGTTACATCAGGAAGTGTAAAAATAACGGTATACTCCTCCTGATGTGATAAAGCACAAGAAGGTGAGGTAGTAATAGGTTGTGACGCATCACCACATCTATATTTCACTGAACCTGCTACTGGTTTGAAATCACCAGTGAACTCAACTTCTGTAATGTTTATTACTTCAGCCTTGCTATTACTAAATACCACACGAGGCACGTACACTGGCGGTAATGTTTGTCCTGTATCAGTATATAAAGTCGATGAAATATTTGAAGAATGCTCAACAATCAAATCATGAGTTGGGATTGGTGTGGGCGTTGGGGTAGGCGTAGGACCCGGTGTAGGGGTAGGCGTAGGTGTAGGAGTTGAACCCTCAACTATTACGACTAATTCTTTTATACTCTCGTTACCGATAAATTTTGACGAACCTTCTTTCTCGATTATAGCGTGGAGGGATACAGCACCAAGTGGTTGAATTAAAGGAATAGTCATTTGAATAGTGCACGTATTACTATTGGTGTCTATATCACAAATGGAGTCATTAGTTGGATTCCAATTACTAGGAATATTTTTAAGCTTATACTCCCCAACTGGCGTACCACTATCAACATTAAATGTGGCATTCAAGGTCTGTCCATGATGGATAACTGACTTATCTAAATTAACATCTACCGTTCCAGTTGCATTAACAATAATTGGTTCATTAGAACCACTCACCCGCTCATCACAAGCTACCACGACTAATGTATGGCTACCTATATCATCAAGTGTTGCACTAGGTGTTGTACAAGTAAAGTTAACTTCAGGTCCGCCTACAGTAACAGATTTTGGATTATCGCAAGTGATTTTCTCATCTGCATCACTAATGTCTTCAACACTAGTGGAACATACATTTTGAGCGTCAGCACCAACAGGAGAAAAGCTAGTTTGATCGAGCTCAACCAAAGAAACACCAGCTGTAAATGTATCACTCGTATTTATTGAGTCAGGTATAGATAGGTTTGCAGCAAGAGTAGAAGTAGATGTAGAACTATTATCACTACTACAAGCCATCATTAAAGCTGACAAAAATAAAACTCCAGACGATTTAAGTTTTTTACTTGGCATAGGTTATAACCATTTTCTTTGAATATAATATTAGTTAATACGATAATACGTAAATTGCGAGGATATTCACACAAATTGTGACAAATTGTGACAAAACTAAATTCATAAATATGAATGTCAAATTAATTCTTGTTTACCCCAGTAACTTAAAAAGGTTAAAATACGCTTGAAAATTTTTTCTGAAATGAACAAGAGATACTCAATGAGCTCACCCGAAACAGTTAAAACCAACTTTATTCTAAATAAAATCAACGAAGATATCGCCAATAACAAAAATAATGGCAAAGTTGTTACACGATTTCCGCCCGAACCAAACGGCTATTTACATATCGGTCACGCCAAGTCAATTTGTTTAAATTTTGGTGTTGCTGAGAAGTATCAACGTGGGCCTTGTATGCTACGTTTCGATGACACTAACCCTGCAAATGAAAGTGATGAATATACCAAATCAATCACTGAAAATATTAAATGGTTAGGCTACGACATTGAGCAATATACACGTTATGCCTCTGATTATTTCGATCAAATTTATGATTTAGCAATTAAATTAATTAAATCTGGTAAAGCCTATGTGTGTAGCCTCTCACCAGAAAAAGTTAAAGAGTATCGTGGTACATTAACTGAAAAAGGTAAAGATTCACCCTATCGTAATCGCCCTGTAGAAGAAAATTTAGATCTTTTTAAACGCATGAAAAATGGCGAATTTAAAGAAGGTGAACATGCGCTACGTGCAAAAATTGATATGTCTTCAGGAAATATTAATCTACGTGATCCAATGTTATATAGGATTAAATATGTTCACCATCATCGTCAAGGTAATAAATGGTGTATTTATCCAATGTATGACTTCACCCATCCTATTTCTGACGCCATAGAAGGCATTACCCATTCATTATGTACACTTGAATTTCAAGATCATCGCCCTCTCTATGATTGGGTAATTGAAAACTGTGGCTTTGAACATAAACCACAGCAAATTGAGTTTTCAAGGTTAAATCTGAACTATACCATCACCAGTAAACGTAAATTAAAATTTTTAGTAGAAAACAATTATGTATCAGGTTGGGATGACCCAAGATTACCAACTATTACTGCATTAAAGCGACGCGGTGTTACCCCTCAGGCAATCAAAGACTTATGCGATATTACGGGGATCTCTAAACAGGATTCCATTATTGATTTGTCTATTTTTGAAGAAGCCATTCGAAACGATCACAACCAAAATGCTGAACGCAGAATGGCGGTACTTGATCCACTCAAAGTCATTATTAAAAATTATAAAGATTCTGAAATTTTAAATGTGCCTAATCACCAACAAAAAGAAGAACTAGGTCGCCGCGATCTCCCTTTCAGTAATGAAATTTATATTGAACGTGATGACTTTATGGAAGAACCAATACCAGGATTCCATCGACTAAAACCATATGGTCGTGCACGTCTTATGTTTGCTTATGTTATTGAATGCATTGAAGTTATCAAGGATGAACAAGGCAATGTCTGTCTCTTATACACATCTCCGAGCCCACGAGACAGGCAGAA
>CAJXRW010000264.1 GCA_913060525.1 uncultured Gammaproteobacteria bacterium | reverse complement strand
CGAGATTTCTGCCTGTCTCGTGGGCTCGGAGATGTGTATAAGAGACAGACTTAATTCAGCCTTACAGTTTTATGAAGGGGCACTGATTTTGGTTTCGCATGATCGTTTTTTACTTGAATCAACCGTTGATCAATACTGGCTGGTGCACGATGGAAAGATTGACCCGTATGATGGGGATTTGGATCAATATAAACAATTGATTCTAGCGAGTGTGAGGGATCAAAAAGCTAAGGGTAAAAAAACGAGTCAGTCTGAATCGGGTGGTAATAAAAAAGAAGATCGCCAAAAAAGGGCAGAAAATCGCTTAAAAATCAAAACATATAAAGATAGTGTATCCAAATTGGAAAAACAACATCAAAGTTTACTTAGAGAAATAGAGACGCTAGAAAAATTATTTGAAATAATTAATGAAGGTTCGGAGCTAGAGGATTTATCAAAAGAGTACGCTTCAAAAAAGGCGCAAGCAGAGTTGCTTGAGTTGGAATGGTTGGAAGCACTTGAGTACTATGAAAATGCTCAAGAAAATCTCTAATTGAGTTACCTGAGATTATATTCTTTCCCACATCTCAATGTCGAAATCAAATTGATTTTTCTCAGATTGATCGTAATGTTTACTTGAGATTTTTTCAAATTGCGCTTCATCCCACTCTGGAAAAAATGCATCAGCCTCTACAATGGTATTGACCTTAGTAATATAAAGTACATCTACCCTAAGTATAAGCTGTTGATAAATATTAGCACCACCAATGACAAATACTTTTGGTACACTTTGCACTTGTGCTAAAGCAAACTCAATGTTGTCATAGACCTCACAGCCTTCAATTCTTAAATTTTGTTGGCTTAAGATAATATTGCGTCTATTGGGAAGAGGTTTACCAATAGATTCATAGGTTTTTCGTCCCATTATGACAGGTTTGTTTGATGTAGTTTCTTTAAAAAACTTTAAATCATCTTTTAATTGCCAGGGAAGTGTATTATTTTTCCCGATACCTTTATTTTTATCATAAGCCACGATGAAGGATAATTTCATATGGCATCTCCCATTATATTTATTTGTTACTCTCAGGATATATCTTCAGCATTAGTTAAGTCAAGTTACATGGCCTTGGGCTAATGAAATGGTAATGTTTTAGATTTAGTCGTAATGATTGTGTTGTGGTTGAATAAAGGAAGATGGCTTTTGAACTGCTATACTTGTAGGAGTATGAAATAAACAGTTTTGGAGAGAATATGTCAGGTGTATCAACGGGCGGTTTAGCAGGGATAACAGCGGGTGAGACAGCAATTTGTACTGTTGGTAAAGAAGGGCTGGGCTTAAGTTATCGAGGTTATGATATTTATGACTTAGCAGAACATGCAACCTTTGAAGAAGTCGCTTATTTGTTACTCTATAAAAAATTACCAACTCAAAATGAGTTACAACAATATAAAGCTAAATTAGTTTCATTAAGGAAATTTCCTAAAGCATTGAAAGAAGTATTGGAGAAAATACCTGCGCGAGCGCATCCAATGGATGTATTAAGAACGGCAACCTCATTTTTAGGGAATATTGAACCTGAAGATGACTCATTTAAAAACGAAGCGATAGCTGATCGTTTAATTGCGCTTTACCCCGCTATCCTGAATTATTGGTATCATTTTGTGACCAATAATAAGCGTATTGATGTTGAGTTAGACGACCAAACTACTGCTGCATATTTCTTGCATTTACTGCATGGTAAAAGACCATCTGAGTTAAACACACGTGCCATGGATGTGTCATTAATTTTATATGCTGAGCATGAATTTAATGCTTCAACCTTTGCAGCGCGTGTGACAGCAGCGACGCTGTCTGATTTCCATTCAGCGATTACTTCAGCCATTGGCACGTTGAGAGGGCCTTTACATGGTGGCGCAAATGAAGCAGCTATGGCGCTAATCCAGCAATTTGACTCAGTTGAAGCAGCTGATAAGGGGTTGCGGGAAATGTTAGCGCAAAAGGCTAAAATTATGGGCTTTGGTCATCGTGTCTATCGAGATTCAGATCCACGCTCAGATGTTATTAAAGCCTGGTCTAAAAAATTAGCTCAGGATATTGGTAATAACATTCTTTATCCAGTGTCTGAAGTCATTGAAAAAATCATGTGGGATGAGAAAAAACTGTTCCCGAATCTCGACTTTTACAGTGCATCAGCCTACCATTTTTGTGGCATACCAACAGCGATGTTTACCCCCATTTTTGTGTGCTCACGCGTTACAGGTTGGGCGGCACACGTGATTGAACAGCGTGAAAATAATAAGTTAATTCGTCCTGGCGCTGACTACACTGGCCCTGAGCCACTTAAATATATTCCTATATTAGAAAGATGATGTGTAACCCAATTTTATATAGCTTCAGGCGTTGCCCTTTTGCCATACGTGCACGTATCGCTCTATTTGCTTCTGATATACAGGTTGAATTAAGGGAAATTGTGTTAAGGCAAAAACCGCAAGCAATGTTAACTATTTCACCAAAAGGAACTGTGCCAGTATTACAGTTGCCAGATGGTAAGGTTATTGATGAAAGTATTGATATTATGTATTGGGCGCTAAAGCAACATGATCCTTTAGGATTAATAGATATTAATCACGACCAAAAAGAAATAGGAGAACCTATCTTAAAGAATATCCCTGCACTTAATAAAGCGATTAGAGAATATAAGTTTATTGATAAGTATCCGGACCTTAACGAAAAAGAATCTGAAGCGAAATTATTCGTTTTCTTAAATGATTATGATGGCTTATTGGGTTTTAAAACATGCATTGTAGGTGATCAATACAAAATTTATGATTATGCATTATTTCCATTTATTCGACAGATCGTAAGCCATAATAGAAAATTATTAGCTGAGAATCAGCTAAATAAATTATTAAATTGGCATGATAAAATTATTAGTTCAGAGCCTTTTGTATGTGTTATGCAAAAATATAAGGTCTGGGAAGAAGGGGATGAAATTATATGTTTTCCCTGAGAAAGTTGAGTTAAGCAGCCTCTTGGCTAATCACTGTTTTTATTTTTTCCATGGCGCTTGCTTCTAGTTGACGTACACGTTCAGCAGAAACACCATATTTATCAGCCAAGTCGTGTAAAGTTGCCTTTTCATCGGTCAACCAGCGAAGTCTTAAAATATCTTGACTACGTTCATCTAAGTTATCAAGTGCTAACATAAGCTTGCTAGTCATATGTGATTCCATGTCAGCATTCGATACCATTTCTTCTGGAGATTCGCTTTCATCTTTTAAAAACATAGCTGGTGTAAACACTTCGTCATTATCACTATCAATGGGTGCATCAAAATTCATATCGTATGCATTCATACGTTTTTCCATTTCAATAACCGTTTCTGGCTTAACATTTAGGTCTTCTGCTACTGCGTTAATTTCTTCTTGGCTAAACCAACCTAAACGTTTTTTATTTTTACGTAAATTGAAAAACAACTTTCGTTGAGCTTTAGTTGTAGCAACTTTAACTATGCGCCAATTTTTTAAAACAAACTCATGAATTTCAGCTTTAATCCAGTGAACTGCAAACGATACTAAGCGAACCCCAACTTCTGGGTTAAAACGTTTAACAGCTTTCATAAGCCCGATATTACCTTCCTGAATTAAATCAGCTTGTGGTAAACCATAACCGGCATAGCCTTTAGCAACATGAATAACAAAACGAAGATGCGACATAATTAATTCTTGTGCCGCTTTTAAATCATTTTCAGAATATAAACGAGTTGCTAACTCATGCTCTTTTTCAGCACTAAGCATTGGAATGCTATACGAAGATTGCACGTATGCTTCAATGCTGCCACTTTGCGGAACAGTTAACGCCATTGATTGCATTGATTCACTCATTTAATAACTCCTCTTTCTAATTCTAGCTCGCGATTATAACATATCTGTCTCTTATACACATCTGACGCTGCCGACGATCTACTCTGTGTAGATC
>CAJXRW010000263.1 GCA_913060525.1 uncultured Gammaproteobacteria bacterium | reverse complement strand
TCTACACAGAGTAGATCGTCGGCAGCGTCAGATGTGTATAAGAGACAGACCCTAAGTCCTGTAACAATTTATCAACCTTTTCAATTGTTAGGTTTTCATAGAATTTTTTACCTACCTCTAGCATTGGAGCACCACAACAAGCACCCTGACATTCAACTGGCTTTAAGGTAAATTTACCATCTGATGTCGTTCCACCCATCTTAATATTAAGCTTATTTTCAAGGTGTTTCACAATGTCTTTTGAACCTCGAAGCATACAAGAAATATTAGTACAAATATTTAACTGGTGCTTACCGACAGGTTTATGCTGATACATACCATAAAAAGTAGCAACCTCATAAACTGCGATATTAGGCATATCTAAATAGTCTGCCAATTCATCCATGATTTCATTGGTTAAATAGCCTTGGTTCTTATCCTGCAAAATATGCAGCCCAGGAATCACAGCAGACTGACGCTGATTCTCTGGAAATTTAGCAAGCCACCATTCAATTTTTTCAGCCACTTCCGCCGTTAGTATCGGTGTATGTTTTTTATTTTCAGAACTTGACATATATTATCAGCCTCTTAACGGTCAACATCGCCAAACACAATATCTTGTGTTGCGATAATTGCAGGTGCATCTGCTAACATATGACCACTCAACATTTCATTCATTGCACTTATGTGTGTAAAACCTGGTGACTTTAATTTTAAGCGATAAGGCTTATTTGCGCCATCTGAAACTAAATAAGCACCAAATTCACCTTTCGGATGTTCAGTACCAACATAAACCTCACCTTCAGGCACACAATAACCTTCTGTAAATAACTTAAAGTGATGGATCAGCGCTTCCATATCATCTTTCATTTCAACACGATTCGGCGGAGACACTTTATGATCATCTGCTATTACTGAACCTGGATTATCCCTAAGCCAATCAACACACTGTTTAATTATTTTATTTGATTCACGCATCTCTTGAACACGTACAAGATAACGGTCATAACAATCACCATTTGTCCCAACTGGGACATCAAAGTCAAGCTTATCGTAGACCTCATAAGGCTGTTTCTTACGTAAATCCCATTCTACACCACTCCCTCTAAGCATCGGGCCGCTAAAACCAAGCGCAATTGCACGATCTGATGAAACAACACCAATATCAACTGTTCTTTGTTTCCATATACGGTTATTTGTCAATAGACCTTCATATTCATCAACACATTTTGGGAAACGTTTAACAAAATCATCTATAAAATCAAGCATGGAACCAGATCTTGCTTTGTTTAGTTTCTTACAAACTCGCTTATTACGGAACCTTGATTTTTGATACTGTGGCATTTGCTCTGGCAAATCACGATACACACCACCAGGTCTAAAATAGGTTGCATGCATGCGTGCACCTGAAACAGCCTCGTAACAATCCATCAAATCTTCACGCTCTCTAAATGCATATAAAAATACCGTCATCGCACCTAAATCCAATGCATTTGCACCTATCCACATTAAATGATTTAAAATGCGTGTCATTTCGGCAAACATAACGCGTATATACTGCGCACGTTCTGGCACCTTAATGCCAATTAATTTTTCAATTGCCATAACATATGCGTGCTCATTACACATCATGGAAACATAATCCAAACGATCCATATAACCAATACTTTGATTAAATGGCTTGGTTTCTGCCAATTTTTCTGTGCCGCGATGCAATAATCCGATGTGTGGATCTGCACGCACAACTGATTCTCCATCCAATTCCAAGACCAATCTTAACACACCATGAGCCGCAGGATGTTGTGGTCCAAAATTCAATGTATAGTTCTTAAACTCAGACACTATTTCTCACCCTCCTGACTCAAATCAGCATAACGATTATCTTTTCGAATCACTCTTGCCACATTAATCCTTGGCTCGATCTCAACAGGACCATAAACCACTCTTTTTAGATTTTCATCATACCTCATTTCAACATGACCACTAACAGGGAAGTCTTTTCTAAAAGGATGTCCAATAAAACCGTAATCTGTCAAAATTCTCCTTAAATCTGGATGCCCATCAAATAAAACCCCAAACATATCAAACACCTCACGCTCTGCCCATTCAGCAGACGGCCAGATATTGAGCACAGTCGGTACAATCAAATCATTCTCATCCAACATAACCCTAACACGCAACCGTGCATTCATCGAAAGACTAAGCAAATGATATGAAACACCAAACCGACAACCATGTATTTTTACAGGAAAATCATTTAATTGATGCATTGACCCACGAGAAAAGCCAGTAGCTGTAGCTGATTCGGTTTTCCAATCACTCTGGCCATAAGTCGCATAATCAACGCCACATACATCAACAAGCTGATTAAATTGATAACTTTCATTTAAAGTAGACAAAACCTGGATCATATCTTTTTTATTGATAACCAGAGTTAATTCACCGTGCTTATCAATAAGCTCTAAAGAAATTTCACCAAAGTCTTTCTGAATCTGATCACTCATATCTTTCATAACCATGCATCAGCCTCTAGCAATTGTATTAGTGCGTTTAATTTTATTTTGCAGCTGAATAATGCCATACATTAATGCCTCAGCAGTTGGAGGACAACCTGGAACATAAATATCAACTGGCACAATCCTGTCACACCCTCTTACCACAGAATATGAATAATGGTAGTAACCACCACCATTAGCACAAGACCCCATTGATATTACCCATTTTGGATCAGGCATTTGGTCATAAACCTTTCTTAAGGCTGGCGCCATTTTGTTGCAAAGCGTGCCAGCAACAATCATCACGTCAGATTGTCGAGGGCTTGCTCTAAAAACAACCCCAAATCTATCTAAATCATACCTTGCTGCACCCGCATGCATCATCTCAACCGCACAACATGCCAAACCAAAAGTCATTGGCCAGAGGGAACCTGTGCGAACCCAATTAATTAAATCATCTGCGCTAGTTAGCAAAAAGCCCTTGTTCGTTGCTGAACCACCATTATTTACTCCCATTCGAGCGCTCCTTTTTTCCATAGGAAAATAAAACCTAAGAATAACTCAATTAAAAAAATCATCATCGAAATAAACCCCGGCCACCCTATCTTGGTAAACACTACCGCCCAAGGAAACATAAATGCCATCTCTAAATCAAATACAATAAATAAAATAGCCACCAAATAAAAACGCACATCAAACTTTAAGCGCGCATCCCCAAACTCAGGAAACCCGCACTCAAAAGGAGAGTTCTTTTCATCTGTTGGATTATCAGCGCCTGTTATCTTGGCAACAATACGCCCTGCCATTGGAACGACAATCCCTAACCCAATTGCAATCAGCAAAAATATTAGAATGGGTAGATAACTTTCATATAACATGGATACTCCATACCGAAAAACATAATCCATTTCTGAACAATTATATCTTGGTATTTCCAAATTGCCAGTTGAAATCGAAAACAAAAAAACACTCATCAAATCATAGAAAATTATCATAAATTATTCCAATCCCTAACAAACTCTGGTACAGTTTTTAGTGATATTAAAAAATGGTCAATTGCACAATGTATAACGATATATTTTATACATCATCAACACGTCCTCTTTCACTGCTGCTCCGCCTGTAGGTGGATATATTCATTTTTTGTCATAAATTTATTTATAATTTTTTATTTAGGTAAACAAAATAATAGGAACCACTATTATGAAATCAAACAATAGCGAAAAAATTTATATTTTTGATACCACATTACGTGACGGACAGCAATCACCAGGTGCTGGCTTAACTTTTGAAGATAATATTGTTTATGCAGATTATGCGGACAAATTAAACATAGACATATTAGAAGCAGGATTCCCATCAGCCAGCCAGACAGATTTTAAGATTGTAAAATACATCTCCGAACGAATGGCTAAACGGAAATCTAACATGATTATTTCTGGTTTATGCCCTGTCTCTTATACACATCTCCGAGCCCACGAGACAG
>CAJXRW010000262.1 GCA_913060525.1 uncultured Gammaproteobacteria bacterium | reverse complement strand
GGCATACGAGATTTCTGCCTGTCTCGTGGGCTCGGAGATGTGTATAAGAGACATCCCAAGTAATGACCGCATCGTAATTATCAAATTTCGACTCGTATTGTCGTGTTAGCAATGTTAAATGATAGCCATTTCCCTTTAAATATTCCGATAGGTGACGCCCAATAAACCCAGTCCCACCTGCAATTAAAATTTTCATGTTACCCCTACATTTTACTCATTAATGCCAAGTTTTCTGGATACAAATTCAAATAACTTTGCGTTTTCAGGTAGCTAATATCATATCGTATTAAATAATGCTTTATCATTTCTACTGGAACAGCCAGCGGTAATTTATCTTCATAAAATAATTTCAATTTAGCTTGAAAGCTGGCTCTCTCTTCTTTAGAAATAAGTTTATTGATTTCTCTCAGCAACCGTTGCAATATTGCATAGTGTTTGCCTTTATTAGCCACTTTAAGAAATGAGGAAAGAAATAGATTCTTGTATTTTGATTTTAAATCTAAAAAATCTGTCCCTGTATACTCAGACAATAAACGCCCCAATTCTTTTTGGTTATCAGGATGATGTAAGCGTAACAAAATTTTATGCCGAGTATGAAATAACATTAACTCTGAAATGTTTTGAATGTCAGGTAACTTGCTGCTTATTTCAAAAGTTAGATACACCCTTTTGATAAAATGCTCTTTTAAATAAGCATCATTCAAACGACCCTCATCTTCGATGGGAAGCAATGGATATTTAGCCTGAATGGTTTTAACAAAAATACCGTTTTCCTTATGGCTTAAAATCCCCTGTTTTTCATTGTATAACTTGACCGATCCATATCCACAGCTTGGCGATCCTTTTTTGAGAATAAAGCCGTTTATTTCAGGTAATTGCTGCAAAATCTTATTTGAACTCGCCTCTAAATCAGTCGTTAAATTTTTATCGTTATCATGTGATAAAGCATATACGTTACCATCAGGTGATTTCTGTAATCGTATTGGCTCCCTGGGTACACCTAAACCAGCCATCATCTCTGGACAAACTGGAATCATTCTAAATATTTCTGAAAGATCTGCAGTAATAAACTTTTTGTGGCAATTCGCTCCATTAAAACGAACATTATTTCCAAGCAAACAACTTGAAGTAGCCACTGGAATTCGATGCTCAGACATAGCAATATCCAAAAGTTTAACCTAATAACATTGTATTTACATTCTAACCTTAGTGATATTAATTCAAGCGAATATTACTTACATTTAATTTAAAGTACAGAAAGCGCATCCCGCTCAAAGCATTCTTTAAAATCAAGAACCCAGTTTAATATTCTGGAAAACCTTAGCATTGACTTCAGGTATCATAACGTTAGCAGTGCCAAGATTATTCTTTAACTCAGATGAATCATCCAGACTTAAAGAGTAATCACACTCATTAACTCTTTGAGAAAAATACAAGCTTCTATTTCGTTCATTTCTGTAATTTACACCTTTACTCCATTGTGCCAATATTTGCCTAGTCCTAACTTTACGAGATTGAAAATTTTTAAATTGAGCCAATCCTGATACCAATGATTATTTAATGCTCAAATAAATATATAGATTTTTTGGCACATAGTTAAATAAAAGTATTCATCAGGCGCTAATGCTGTAACCAAAAAACTATTCATTATTTAAGAAGACACCACATAACAATTTTGGTCTCAGCCTTACTTGGTTATTTAAATTTTCTAAACTAATATTGTTATATTGATACCTAGTATTTAACCATATGATTTTAGCAAGGGTTTTACCTAAAGATCCCAAACAATATGCTGGTACAAAAATTGCACTTTATGCATTTTATCTATTGACGGCCATTACATTAGTTAGAAGCTGTATTCACATGTTTGCCAGTGATGGCGGTGCACAAAGCATTGCGGCTATCCCATTAAATGAATATTCCACCGCTGCTGCTTCAACTATTATTTTAATATTCGCATTATGGGGATTTTCACAGTTCCTTATGGGTATTGTTTATGTTGTTGTGATATTCCGTTATAAAGGTCTAATACCCTTATTTTATTTTTTAATGTTTTGTGAATATGCGGGTCGTCTGTTTTTTGGGCACTGGAAACCAATTATCACAACTGGGACACCTCCAGGTGAAGTTGGTAATTACATAATGACGCCAGTTGCAATTATTTTATTTATACTCTCAATCTATTCATGCCATAAATGCAGAAAAACGAATGACAGCCAGCTCTGAATCACCATGTCCTTGCGGCAGTAATAAACCATATTCAAGTTGCTGCAAACCTGTTATTAAGGAAATATCAGCTGAAACAGCCGAACAACTTATGCGCTCAAGATATACTGCATACGTTACAAAAAATATTGAATACCTGCTAGAAACGACTCACCCTAAAAAGCGCTCCAAAAATTTAGGTAAAGATATAGAAGGTTGGATACATTTACCCACTTGGGAAAAACTCATTATTCATAGAACACATCTTGGCACTGAAGATGATATAGTTGGTAAAGTTGAGTTTAGCGCTTTTTATAAATTAAAAAATATACATCAAAAAATGACCGAGTTATCAAGATTTAAAAAATACAAAAATGCCTGGTATTATTTTGATGCTTCAAAACCTAGCCAACAAAAACATAGAATAAATATAACTTAACGATATAATAATCGTATGTGAATGAGTTAAACGACTTTTTTATGGGGTTTTATTTACCTTTAATTCTATTTTGTATTTCTTCCACAATAACGCCAGGGCCTAACAATCTAATGTTGTTATTATCTTCAATTAACTTTGGCATCAAGCAATCACTACCGCACTACTTGGGCATCTGTATCGGTTTTCCAGTAATGGTATTCATTATTGGACTTGGACTGGAATCGGTTTTTACAACTTACCCTGAGTTACACCTAATTATAAAAATAATCGGTGCTGTCTATATGTTATGGCTAGCATATAAAATAATCATTTCATCCGCAAAAAAAGAAAAAAAGCCTGGGAGTAAACCATTAACTTTTATTCAAGCCGCATTATTTCAATGGGTTAATCCTAAAGCCTGGATTATGGCTATTGGCGCCATCTCTACCTACACTACCGTAGAAGGTAATTTAAGTCTGTTATTTCAAGTAATAATAATATCAATCATCTATGTAGTGGTTTCTTTTATTTGTGCTGGTTTCTGGCTATTTGGTGGCAAACCCGTTAAAAAAGTTTTAAACAATGAAAAACACTTAAAGATATTCAATTTAATCCTAGGGTCATTGTTAGTAATTTCAATCATTATTATGATTTTTGAATAGCTTTATTTATGCTTAACTTTAACACTAAAAGCAATGATCACAGCAAGAATCAGCCCGAAGCATATTGGTAATAATGCAAGCTGAAAAGATTCAATGGTATTTGCGTGACACACCATTTCATTGGATGAGTGACCGATATAATCAAGCAACCACCCAATTAATGGCTGAAACAAAGGTGCGCCAATTAACATAATCACCATGTTTGTTAATCCCATTGCCATGCCCTGCGCTGATTCTGGAACAACACATTTCACACAATCAAAGGCTAAAACATACGATCCTGCAGCCAGACCTGACAAAAATAGAAATAACATCATAACAGGGCCAGATAACTTAACATACAAAACAATAATAAAAGAAACCACACCCAAAATGGCATAAAACAACATGATCAATTTAATACGACCAATTTTCGTCACCAAGTAACCACTAGAAATAGCACCAACTGCCGCCCCAACAAACACCAATGCAACGGCGTGCGCTGCCCAGTTGTCCTGTGCGGGATATAAAGCTTCTATGAATGGTATGGCCCATAATGTAGCAAAGGCGCTAATAATGCCAAACATAAACGCACCATACAAACAATATTGCCATATTTGCACATTCTTTAATATCAGCCATAAATTGCTTTTTTCTTCATTCTCAAATGCTGTCTCTTATACACATCTCCGAGCCCACGAGACAGGCAGAAATCT
>CAJXRW010000261.1 GCA_913060525.1 uncultured Gammaproteobacteria bacterium | reverse complement strand
CGAGATTTCTGCCTGTCTCGTGGGCTCGGAGATGTGTATAAGAGACAGATTCTATCAATCATGGATGATGGAAATTTACAGTTTTTTTCAATCCACTCAGAAAATACCTTATCAATTTGAGTGGCGAAATCAATCACAGCCTGTTGTAAGACTTTGCCGTTGGCTGGCATATTGTCACAACTTAATAGTGTAAGTGGATCAAGTTTTTGTTCATACCTTAGGAATAACGCTCTCGCTGTAATACCTATGGCTGTTTTAGGCGTTTCAAAATTCTTCAAGTCATGCTGAATATCTTTATCATTCAGTAATAATTTGTGCTCATTAACGTCAAAGTAGTAGCCTTTTTCCGTTACGGTATAGGTTACTAGCTTCACATCAGACTTTATGAGTTCTTCAATGAGTTTTTTGCTTGCACCCTTGCCTGCGAATAAAACGTCTTTAATTGATTCTATTTGTGAAAAGGTCTCACCATATACATCTCGTTCAACTAATGTATATTTTTGGTGCTGTTTTTGTAAGGTATGAATTAAATCAACATTGCTGCGAATGGTTGAGCTTAGGTAGCCCCAATTTAAGGCATCCGTATCAGCGGTATTAAGTAATTTATTAATGTAAAAAGCCTGGTGTGCTCGATGAAAAGCACCTAAGCCAATGTGGATAATACCTATTTTAAGGTCATCAGCTTTAAAGCGATTTGGCAGGAGTACCTTATTAATGTTTTTTTTAGCGGGCATTATTATCTCTATAATTAACCTAAATATCGTTCAATAATAGTATTGAATATCGCGCTAGCTTGCTAGATTTGAAGGTGAAAATTGGCAGTAAGGTTTTGTTAAAAGATTAAGTGACCGAAATGAAAGGAGAAAATATTAACTTTATATGGTTAACAGCCTGTTCCAGCCATCAGTGCGGATGGTATTAAGTGTTCTGGCATTAATGTATATGATTGATTTGGGGTAATCATGAGCCAGTCTGTAACAAGGTCAGGATTTTTTGTTTCTTCATTGCTCCAGACTATTACTCTGAAATATTGCGCATTTTCAGGAAAAACTAAGTTAACTTTTCCTTTTTTTGCAATAGGTTGTATGGATTGTGGCGTTAATTCATCTCCATAGCTGAGCGCAATATTTTCTGTTTCAATTTCGTTTCCATTATTTGCCCATTGAACGGCAACTTTTGATGTTTTATCTTTGGTGGGGTAGTCTGTCTCATTAACTAAAACAATATTTCCAGCAAATAATGAGTTTGTTATGATCAGTAAGAAGGGTAGAAGCATAAGTTTGGTGATTCTGTTTTTCATAAGTTAGTTACCTTTTGTTATTTAAGGGTGATGCCTTCTTGGGGAATGCAGGATGCGTTCATATCTATTTCAGGTGCTTGTAATGGATAGGTTTTTTCCTTATAAAGAACAGCATCGGTTCCTTTTTTAGTAAACGTCCTTTTAGGAATATGGATTGTCACATTTTTGACAACATTAACCGCTTCAGCAATTTCAAAATTTCCTTCCATACTTAAAAACTGATAGCCTTCTTGTGGTGTCATTCCTTGTGTTCGAACCAAAAAATCTATGGCATTTCTAGTGGCTAATTTCATGGCTTCTAGGAGATTTACATTTAACCCCGTAATTAACCATTCTTTAGAGTTTTCTATAATTGGCCAAGTAAATGCATCTTGACCATTTCGTTTTGACTTATCAAATACACCTTCTGACTTGAGGTCTTTCCTTACAATGACTTGAAGTGTTATCGATTCATATGAAGTTTCTAAGGCAGTGACATCTACTTCACCATTGCTTTGCATCGCATGGGAGTCTCCAGTCCAGATAAGACCGCCTTTTTGGAATACTGGAAGATATAGAATAGAGCCTGCTTGTAATGAAGGTTGATCTAAATTTCCGCCAAAAGGACCAGGTGGAACAGAATTAAATTGACCAGGTGCGGGTTGACCCATGTGTGGTTGTAGATTAACTGGCCAACCAGTGGGCCAGTCTGTGGGAGGTGCTACTGCCAGAATACCTGGAAAGGGTTTGAGATGGAAACAGACATTTTCTTCAAATTCTGTCGTGTTGTTTTTTTTATCAAACTTAAAATATTGAATTTGAGGTTGTGTGAATTCGGTTAAGATGCCTGCTGTGGTGCTTAAGAAGTTATATCCAAAATCATTGAGTTTAATATCTAGTACTCGAATTTCCAATATATCACCTGGCTCAGCGTCCTCGACATAGACTGGCCCAGTCAATGAATGCATTCCCCTTCTTTTTTGAATATCATGTTTTTCATAAAATTTGGCAACGCCCGCAGGTGTCGTTTTATTAAAAACCATCTCGTGCAAACAACTGTTCCAAGTCCCTAATGAAACTGTATCCCCTGAATGAATTTTGACGGCAGGTTCTTTTTTTAGATCAAAAAGACCAAGCGTAACAGTTTCATCTGTTGGGGAAACATTGTATGTTTTGGTCTCCCCAAATAGAGAAACCGTGCATATTGTTGCTGTAATGAGTGCGATAATATTTGTTTTTAACACGTTTATTCCTTTTGTTCTTATAAATTCAATATTAGTGAGCTATTTATTGATTTACAAGAAAGCAAATAAAAATAACTTTTTAAATATTTTTAGTGATTTACAAACAATCTCAAGGATGATTAATAAGTATGGGTTACCCACTTCTAGCTGATTATGAGAGAATGAATTTTATTAGTTTCTATGAATAAACGTTATTTAGATTTAAAAAAGTATTTCAGGTTTAAAATTTGCTTTCCCATTTGAATTTAGATTAAATTATGTGCAGATATGATTGCTGAGTTAAGTGACGGGAATTCCGTTATGTTCGAGCAGCGGTCTATTATATGGATGTTTTTTTCTTAGCGTTATTTAGTTACCTTGTAGCGATAGCCTTACAAATAAATTTGTTTAGCATGCTTATGCCAGTTTTTGGCCGAAGTTTGGTGACAGGGAAGTTTGTGTGAAATTTTGCAGTAGTAATATGCTGTGGGAGTTTATAATGAATATTTTAAAGTGGATTGCGGGTAAAGTGACACACATATTTTGTCTATTTGGTATCAGTTCATCTGTGTTATTTGCCTATCCTAATTTAGACCTTAGTTGGGTTGAGAGCTGGGGGTATCAACTTCAAGACCCAGATGTTGAAGAATTAAGATCTTCACCCTATGATTTATTGGTCATTGATTATTCAAAAGATGGTGCAGATGAGACAGCTTTTACTAAGCAAGATATAGAAACCGCACGTAATCAAGGTAGTAAAATTATTTTCTCTTATCTTTCTATTGGCGAGGTTGAAGACTACCGCTTTTATTGGAAAGATAATTGGGAAGTGGGTAATCCAAGTTTTATCGGCGATGAAAACCCAGATTGGCCTGGTAACTATAAAGCTAAATATTGGGAAAAAACCTGGTGGAAATTAGTGATTAGACCTTATCTGAATAAAATCATTAATGCTAGTTTTAATGGTGTGTATTTAGATATCGTCGATGCTTATTGGTATTGGGGTGAGCAAGATGGTAATTATAAAGAACACGCTATTCAGATGTTTCAATTAATTAAGAAAATTAAAAATTATGCCAACAAAAAAACAGGTGGGCATTTTGCGGTTTGTCCACAAAATGGTTTATCTATTCTAGATGATCTTCCTGCTAAGCAGAAAAAACAATATCTTAAATTAATTGATTGTGTTGGTGTTGAAAGTGTTTTTTATAATGTTTGGAGTCAAGAAGATCAAGCATATCGTTTAGAATTATTAGGTGAGGTTAATCAAGCAAATAAACCAATTTTTAGTGTTGAATATATTAAGCCAAATCAGCATTTAGAATATGAAAACCAGTGGTTGACTCATCCATATCATTTCATTGGTTATCCAGCCGCACCTGATGCAGCATTGGATGAGCTAATTGAACTGTAACGGCTGGTTATTTAGGTTTGGCTCATTTCTAAGCCTGTCTCTTATACACATCTCCGAGCCCACGAGACAGGCAGAAATCTC
>CAJXRW010000260.1 GCA_913060525.1 uncultured Gammaproteobacteria bacterium | reverse complement strand
GAGATTTCTGCCTGTCTCGTGGGCTCGGAGATGTGTATAAGAGACAGGGGTATGACTGCATAAAAGTATTTGCTAAGCTCCCGTGTGCTGTACATATTCCAACGCCTATTAACAAGCAAGGTATTGATCCAGACTTTGGGTTTGTTTTAATTAAAAATGATGGCAGTCAATTTTATTTAATTGCAGAAGCTAAACCTACGACAAGCGATCATAAATTGCGCGAATCAGAACAGTTTAAGGTAGCGTTCCTTAAAAAATATTTTGAAAGTCTTGGCTGTTCAAATATCAGGTATCAAACTGTTGCGTCTTATAGTGATGTAATTGGGGCGCTAGAATAAGATGTTAGAAAATCTAATTATCAAAGCACTATGTTTATCATGAAGAGGTAATGATGACAATTCAGCAATTACTCAACCAATCTGAAAGCAAAATTCTAGAATTTAAAAAGGATTTATCCTCACCAATTCCTATTCTAAAAACATTAATTGCCTTTGCGAACACGGCTGGCGGTCGTTTAATTATTGGTATCAATGACGATATAGAAGTAGAAAGTCTGGGGATTTTAGTACCTGGCTTAACCGTTGAAGAAATGAAACAAGGAACCTCGCGGGTTCGTAACCATGTTATCGCCCGAGTTTTTCGAGAACTCAATCTAATTGAGCAGTGGGGAACGGGTGTGCGCAGAATATTTGAAGAGGCTAAAAGCTTATCATTACCTGAACCTAAAATTGAAGAAATCGGTATGCGCTTAAGGTTTACCATTTTTTTGGCGATGTCCCATTCAAGCAATAAGGCTTCAAACATTGAGTCAGGGGCCCAGTCAGAGGCCCAGTCAGAGAAAATACTAAAAGCATTAGAAAAATCAGCTTGTTCTGCAACTGAGCTAATGATGGAGCTGGGGTTAGAGACAAAAACAGGTGCTTTAAAACGTGCTATTAAAGAGTTGCTTGAATTAGGTAAAATTGAATACACAATACCAGATAAACCCAATAGCCGTTTGCAAAAATATCGATTAAAACAAGCTAATGATAAATAGGCTGGATAATATATGAAAACCCTCCACACCTCAGACTGGCACTTAGGGCGTTTGCTCTATGGGCGTAAACGATATGAAGAATTTGAAGCATTTTTAGAATGGCTTGAAACTACCATTCACTCAGAAGCAATTGAATGTTTGTTAATTGCTGGTGATGTTTTTGACACCAACACCCCAAGTAATCGTGCTCAAGCATTATATTACCAATTCTTGGCAAAGGTCAGTCAAACGACTTGTCGTCATATTGTGGTGATTGCTGGTAATCATGACTCACCTAGTTTATTAGATGCACCGAAAAGTATTTTATCGGCTTTAAATGTTTATGTGGTGGGTACGGCGAGTGAGCATCCTAAAGAGGAAGTCATTGTCTTAAAAGACAAACAAAATATACCAGAGGCAATTATTTGTGCGGTTCCCTACCTGCGTGACCGAGATATCCGAAAAGTGGAAATGGGTGAATCCTTAGAAGATAAAGACCAAAAACTCAAACTCGGAATTCAGCAACATTATGAACAGGTTTGTGCTGCAGCAAAACAGATTAAAGATGGATATCAAGAAATACACCAAGACAGGCATATTCCTATGATTGGTATGGGGCATTTATTCGCAGCAGGCGGCAAAACCTTAGAAGGTGATGGCGTGCGTGAATTGTATGTTGGATCATTAGCCCATGTGCATGCACACATATTCCCAGACTATTTAGATTATGTGGCATTAGGACATCTACATGTGCCACAAATAGTAAATCAACAGAGTCACATTCGTTATTGCGGATCTCCGATTCCCATGGGCTTTGGTGAAGCCAAGCAACAGAAATTAGTCTTGGTGGTTTCTTTTGATAATACGAAACTTGATATTAAAGAGATTGCCATTCCTTGTTTTCAACCATTGGTGAAACTGTCAGGCGATTTAGAAAAAATAACAACGGAACTAAATGAATTAATCGCCCAAAAAAGTAACGCTTGGTTAGAGATAGAATACACTGGTAAAGATATCATTGGTAATTTACCTGAACAGGTCAACACCATTATTGAAGACAGTGACATTGAAATCAGACGTATAAAAAACAAGCGGGTGTTTGATCGTGTGATTAACAAGGCGCATGAAACTGAAACGCTAGAAGATTTATCAGAACTAGAAGTTTTTGAACGTTGTTTATCAAACCATGATATTCATGAATATGGTCGACAGGATTTGCTTGATTGCTATCATCAGGTGTTAAATGAGCTAAATCACGCTGATCCTTTAGCTGAATAAGGTGGTTTATTAAAAACGGCTCCTAGCGGTGAAAAATGGTTTGCACCACATTAAACAAGCGTCACTCTAATGTTTGGACAGGAATTATAAAGTATTTAAGGATAAGTGGATTCAAATGAACAAACAAAAAGATTTAATAATTTACCAACTAGAAAATGGCGCTTTAGAGCTAAGGGCAGACTTTGCTACAGAAACGGTTTGGGCGACACAAAAGGAAATTGCTCGGATTTTTGGTGTAGACAGAACGGTTGTGAATAAACATGTAAAAAATATATTTAAGGATGATGAGCTTGATAAAAAAGTGGTATGTGCAAATTTTGCATATACCACTAAACATGGGGCAATAGAAGGGAAAACGCAAACAAGAAAACAAACTTTTTATAATTTAGATATTGTTTTAGCTGTTGGTTATAGGACTAATTCTTCAAAAGCTATTAGTTTCAGAAAATGGGCAACACAAACCTTAAAACAACATATTACGCAAGGTTATACCATTAACGAGTCAAAAGTGGAAAATGACCCAAACTTTCTTGTTGATGTTGTATCAAAAATACAAAAATTAGCGCAAAAACAGATTAATAATGATGATGTTTTAGAGTTGATTAAATCATTTTCTTATACATGGTTCTCTTTACAAAGCTATGATGAGCAGAAATTTCCAAAAACCGATACAACCAAAGATATTAATATAGCTGCTAATCAACTTTATCAAGACATAGCAAAGCTAAAAACTGATTTAATTATCAAGAAAGAAGCAACTAATTTTTTTGCTCAGGAAAAGACAAAGGGGAATTTAGAAAGTATTGTGAATAATGTTTTTCAAAATGTATTTGGGCAAGAGTTATACCCAAGTATAGAAGAAAAGGCGGCGCATTTATTATATTTTATCGTTAAAAATCATCCATTTAACGATGGCAATAAACGAAGTGGTGCTTTTGCATTTATCTGGCTTTTAAAAATATTTGAGTACACTCATAGAATAACACCCGAAACATTAGCAACATTAACGATATTAATCGCAGAATCACATCCGACAGATAAAGATAAAATGATTGGTATGATTTTGCTACTTTTAGCAGGGAATAAAAATATTATTTAAAACAACGGGATCAAGGACTTATACCAAGCTGATCCTTTAGCTGAGTAAGGTGTTATACCCATGAAAATACTTAAATTACGCTTTAAAAATTTAAACTCGCTTTATGGGGAATGGCAAATTGATTTCACCAGACCTGAGTTTATTAATGAAGGCATATTTGCGATGACTGGACCAACAGGTTCAGGTAAATCAACTACCTTGGATGCCATTTGTTTGGCGTTATATGGCAAAACACCTAGATTAGAAAAAATTTCAGCAAAGACAAATGAAATAATGTCTCGACAAACTGGTGAGTGTTTCGCTGAAGTGTTATTTGAGTCTCAACAAGGGCAGTATCTTTGTCATTGGGGGCAACGCCGAGCCAGAAATAAAACAGATGGCAATTTGTTGGAATCTAAACATGAAGTAACTGATCCTGTTACCAACAAAATAATAGAAAACAAAAAGAAAGAAGTGGCTAAGTTTATCGAAGAAAAATCTGGCATGGATTTTGATCGTTTCTGTAAATCTGTTTTATTAGCGCAAGGTGGTTTTGCTGCATTTTTGCAAGCAAGTGACTGTCTCTTATACACATCTGACGCTGCCGACGATCTACTCTGTGTAGAT
>CAJXRW010000259.1 GCA_913060525.1 uncultured Gammaproteobacteria bacterium | reverse complement strand
TACACAGAGTAGATCGTCGGCAGCGTCAGATGTGTATAAGAGACAGGCCTAAAGCAGTGTTACTGGATAACCTAAAAGCTGGTGTAATCAAGGCTGATATTTATGATCCAACTCTCAACAAGACTTATTCAGAGTTAGCCATTCACTATGGATTTATTGCTGACCCAGCAAAGGCGAGGAAACCCGAACATAAAGGTAAAGTTGAACGCAGTGTTCAAATTGTAAAGGAACAGGTTATTGCTGGCCGTCACTTTAATGATTTAGAAGAGCTTAATCGTTTTTCACGTAATTGGTGTCGCAATACGATTGCAAATGAAGTGTGCTCTACAACTGGCAGGAAACCAGCAGATATATTTAATTCTGAAGAACTACCCGCAATGTTAAGCCTACCTGCAGCAACATTTGATATACCCGTATGGACAGAGTCAAAAGCCCACTTAGATCATCATTTTAGAATTTCTGGAAACTTTTATTCATTACCGACAGAATACATCGGGAAAACAATACAGGTGCGAGTTGGGCTCAGAACCGTTAATGCTTACTTTAGGCATAAATTAATCAAAACACACTTAAAAGCCAACGGTAAAGGGAAATGGGTGACTGATAAAAATGACTATCCTGAGCATGTGGCTCAATACCTTGCAAAAGGCGTTGATGACTGTTTGCAAGAAGCCACTCGCATTGGTGAGGCAACATTGCAGTTTATGCAAGTTCTATTAGAAAAATCATCAAAAGGCGCGATTAGAAAGGCCCAAGCCATATTAAGATTAGCAGATACCTATAGCAATGAACGGCTAGAAAATGCGACACTAAGAAGCCATTGCTTATGATAATTATCATTACAAGAGTCTTAAAAATATCCTTGAGAAAAACTTAGATCAGAAAGATACAAAAAGCTTTTCTGTAAAAGTAACAAGAAATCTTAATGATTTTGCTTATGTCCGCCCAAACTGTGAATACAGCTCTTCTATGGAGGTGAATTATGGATGATTCACAAATATTAGAACTCTCAAAGCAGCTAAGGTTGTTTGGCATGGCCGAAACTTTAATAGCAAGGTTAGATCAAGCCAAAGCAGGAAAATTATCGTATGAGGAATTATTGGCTTTATTACTTCAAGACCAGCAACAATATCAGGATCAAAGATCATTACAGAAAAGAATTTCTCAAGCTAAATTTGAAGAACCAAAAAGCTTCGATAACTTTGATTTAAAACGTTATTCAATAGAAGTGAATCAAACTCTGAGAAATTTAATGACAGGAAAATTCTTAAAAGAAAAACAACACGTTATTATTATGGGACCTGTTGGTACAGGTAAGACGCACTTAGGCCAGTCACTAGGTTTGTTAGCTTGCCAGAAAAAACTAAAGGTATGTTTTATTAGGGCAAATGATCTATTGAATAAATTTCATCAAGCAAAAGCTGATGAAACCTGGATCAAAGTGTTTAATCAGTTTACTAGATATGACGTTTTAATTTTAGATGATTTTGGATTGAAATCTTTATCACCTGAACAATCTGCAGACTTGTATGATTTAATTGCTGCAGTACATATCAAATCTAGCATTATCATTACAACGAATCGAAAAGTAGAAGGATTATCAGATGTCTTCTATGATCAAATCATGGCTAATGCAGCATTGGATAGAATGACGAATAAAGCATATAGGGTAATTTTAGATGGGGAATCTTATCGTAAAAAATTTATCCCTAAAGTTGAGAAAATAGGCAATTAATGATATAAAAAAATTTAACCCAAGTGGACCAGTATTGCTGGCTCACGGGTGGACCAGTAATCTTGGCCTATAACACTGTTGTTATTCATTTTTACTGGATTGTGGAATAATAATTCATTAGGATAATACAGAGTGACATTGAACGTTAGTAATTAAGTGTATGAATTATAATAATATGAATCTTAAGTGTTTAACCAAATCTCAAAATTATTGGTTACATAATGTAGAAAGATTAAGTCAATCATTGAGAGAAAACTTTTCTAATTGGAATATAAAATTACATTATTTTGGTCTAATGGTAGCCACTGATGAAGAAAGTCTTTGTCTAGAGAACACTAAAAAGGATAAATGTTACGGTAGGTTAATTTCACATAATCTTGGAACAGAAACTTTTATTTTAGGAAAAGTAATAATGACACATGAGACTTATATTGCATTTAAGGATAAGCTTGATAGTCTAAGTAGCAGGTCTATAGGCGATGAGCTGCTATTCATAGATCCAATGTATAGACTTAAATTTTCAGTTGATATTCTTGAGAAGAAGTCTTTAAGTTTTTTAAATTTACTTAAAGAAAAGGGGCTATATGCCCTTATTCCTGATAGGATATTAGTTCGAAACTCATTATTTGTGAGCAAAATAGACCAAAATAATAAAATTCTTGTTAATGAATATTTTCTGAAAGATATATATTAAATATGATGAATAGAAGATTTAACATTAGGCCATATTTTTATTTAATACGATTAAATAAACCTTTGCCAATATTATTATTAATGTGGCCCACGCTGTGGGCCTTACTAGTTTCTAATGATGGTTTTCCTAATTTAAGATTAACAATAATTTTTATTTTAGGTGTTTTTTGTATGCGCTCTGCTGGATGTATAATTAATGATCTTTTTGATAAGGATTTTGATGGTAAAGTTGAGAGAACCAAGCATAGACCTCTAGTTGTTGGTTCAGTTTCCGTGAAAGAGGCTAAGATTTTTGCTTTTTTATTATTTTTAGTGTCGTTTGTATTGGTGTTGCAACTTAATTTGTATGCAATATTTCTGTCATTTATTGCTTTAGGATTGGCAATTTTATATCCATTGTGTAAGCGATTTTTTTTCATGCCACAAATTATATTGGGGATGGCTTTTAATTTCGGTGTTCTTATGGCATACGCTGCATCAAATAATCAGGTTCCATTAAGTGCGTATTTACTTTATTTTGCTGCAATAATTTGGACGATTTCATATGATACAATATATGCACTTGCCGATTTGAAATATGATTTAAAAATAGGGTTGCAGTCAAGCGCAAGATTCTTTGGTAAACATGCAGAACAAGTAATTATTTTTCTACAATTATTATTTTTGATTTTATTATTTTTTTACGGTTACACTATGCGTTATTCCCATTTATATTACGCCATTTTACTATTTACATTACCATTCTTTATTTACGAGTATTCCTTGTATAAAGGTCACGAGATAAAAAGGTGTGTCAAGGCTTTTTCAAATAATCAATGGATTGGATTGATGATACTTATAGCAATATTATCTCAATATAACTCACCTTGCGTATATTGATTTTTCCTATTCTGGAATATGTAAGCCGGTATCGAATGTCTTTTTCATTGTCCAGGGGGCTCTCTGGGGGATACTTTATGAGAGATATTGTAGAAATTATGAGACATTATCAAATAATGATCAGCCGCAAAAGCTTATAAATAAAGGGTTTTGATATTTTATAAGATATTAAGAAACAGTAAAATGGTGTCCCGGAGAGGATTCGAACCTCCGACCTGCCCCTTAGGAGGGGGCTGCGCTATCCTGCTGTGCCACCGAGACAATGAGTTTTGAATCCTAACAAAGTATGCGGTTCTAGTCAAGAAAGGGGAAATGCAATATTCACCAATAGGTGTTTATACTGTTTGATTAAAACCACAAATAATATCACCACCATTTGCCAGAATATCCCATTGAGAATATTGTTGCCATAAATTTTCATTGCCTGGTCCTGATGTCATAGCAATACCATTTACTTCACACGTCATTGAAATTTTATCAGCAAACTGTAAATCCATCCAAGCTCTTTGAAAACCAACACCACCTGAATAATCAAAACTAATAGGATTATCATAATCAAAAACCTCACCAGAAACTTCATCTTTACATGAAAGTTTTATATGTGACATTTCGCCCAAATATCCAATACTTCCAGATGATTCTGTAGTACATAGCCTGTCTCTTATACACATCTGACGCTGCCGACGATCTACTCTGTGTAGA
>CAJXRW010000258.1 GCA_913060525.1 uncultured Gammaproteobacteria bacterium | reverse complement strand
GAACAAAGCCTTCATATTTGCTAACTAAAATCAAAATTTAGATGCGTTTACCCTGAGCTCAGTTAGCTTATTATTATGCTTATCCCCAGTTTTTTGAAGATGGAGTTATTAATAGTAAATTCTTACTAACTGAGTTAGAAGGTAAGGATATTGGTCAACTGGATACAGAAGGTAGAAAGGCGCTGTTTAAAAAATCCTTTGATGAAATGAATGGTTATTTTGAGCAGAATCTAACAAAACAGGGCTTAGTTAGGCTGTTTGGCTCGCGTTTAGGTGGTAGAGGGATGATGTACAAAGATATTCCTACCTTACCTGATTTTGTCAGAGGAACTTTAAATAATATTGACATTAAATTCCCTAAGGACTGCAATATTATTGGTCTAACTATGCCTTTTGGGCTAGTGGATAACCAGGAATTCAAAGACCAGTATTATTTGGGTAGGCTTAATATGCAGTGCTACTTTAATAATGAGACAAGTAAAGCAGAAGGCAATAATACGCTCTATTATACAGTGAATGTTGGACATGATATTCCATACTATGTGGAAAAACCAAAAGATAAAAATGGTTATATTAAGATTCCTGATGGGTTTTTCAGCAAAAACGACAAAGGTGAGATTGAAATCAAATTTAACCCAGTGCTAAATGGTAGTGCTAGTGGCAATCCCTCAAACCTCACGATGGAGATAGCTGAAAATGGACTTAAGAATTTTTACGAATGGTTACGTGATATAGAACATGATTCGAGTGGCAAGCCGGTGTTTAAATATGAACAAGTGACAGATAAAGAGAACCATACTAATGCTGGTATTGATGAATACTTCCCAATTCCAGCTCAGAATAGTAATGACTTTCGTAATTGGACTCAATATCAGGGGTATGGCTATAATTACAAAGAAAGTGAAGATGGTGATCAGGTTCTTAGCCCTTTATATAGTATAGGTTATGATAAACCTGGGAGGCTGGCGATTCATGATGAGTATGGCAGGAACTCTAGTTCTATATGGTTGAAAAATTCTCAAAATATCCACTATTGTCCAAACCAGTCAGCGAGCTCGCATGGCAGTTCAACTGCCCCAAGAACAAAACCATGGATGGAAGCCCAGTTGTTTTATATTCCATTCAATGGCCATTTATTTATGCTAAGTAATCAATTTCCGGAAACTTATGTAAACAAAACTAGTAACAACCCATGGTATGCACAATTTACACGTCCAGTCTGTTTTAATACCCCTGATAACAATGGATTATGTCAAACTGTGCCTTTTGGTTTTGGAGATAGGTTTGATCATATTACGACGAATAAGTATTATAAAATTGGAGAATCTGTTCAAAGTCCAAAAGTAGCTGTTAGTTTTAATGATGGGACTGAAGTTGGCGTGATTGGTCAATTATGGGGGATGGGTGATAACCCTAAAGAGCTACCTCGAAATAATGGAGCTCGTCGTACTTCAACATTTAACTTGATGACCAAACTACCGCCAGTTTATCAGTCTTATACGGGCAACCTTTATAACAAATGGTTAAAAGCACCTGAAAACTACCCGAATATGGTGTATTTGGATGGCTCAGTTGTATTCAAAACTTCTGCCGACAAAGATGCACCTAGCCAAACCATTGTTCAAAACGGTGATTATGAATTGGTATATACACCAAGTGGCGCACTTGCAATTAAGAATGGGGGTCAATATCGCTCCTACCTGGATAATGTGCTTAAGGAGAAGATGATTTTTCCAGATAAATTAATGCTAGTAAATGGAGACTTGGTATTTATGACTACTGATGGCAAGGCTTATCCATTATTAGAGATACTTTATACCAAGAACGGACATAAAGATGATTGGGTAAATCTTCCTAATGCTCGGCTTGAATTAACTGCTGACGGACGTGTTGAAGTGACATCCAGCTCTCGCGTTTTTGCTCTGAATCAAAAAGGGCTGAAGCCTGGCTTAAATGGTATGTTATATAATTCTAGCTGGGGGGTTGAAAAATGGCCATCTCGTGCTGGAAAACACACATGGTTAAGCAAAAAGATTAACGAAGAGGGCGCTTGGATAGGTGATAATTATGGTAGTGATGTGGGTGATAATTCCAATACTACCTTTAGAGGCACTCTAGAGGGTTGTCGCAGAGAATGGTGGTAAATAAATCCAAATTGTTTTTCTGAGCATTTAGTTGATTGTTACGTTGGATATTTATGTGACAATTAATCCTTAGCTTTCAGTAAGATTTACTGGGAGCTTTTTATTTTACAGGCTTTAACCGTACTCAATACAGGGTCCAACAGGGACAATCTGAGTTGGGTTTATATGTTTATGGCTAAAATAGTAATGTGTTTTTATATGATCAAAATGAACCGTTTCAGCAATGCCAGGGTGTTGATACAAGCGCCTTAAATATTTGGGTAAATAATGATATTGCTCAATCATTTTTAAATTACATTTAAAATGACCATGATATACGCTGTCAAAACGGATGAGCGTTGTAAACAAACGCCAATCAGCTTCTGTGATTGTTTCGCCGCATAAATAGGGTTGTTGGCTTAAACATTGCTCAATTTTATCCAGTGCTGAAAATAAATTTTTAAATGCTTCATTATAGGCAGATTGAGTTGTAGCAAAACCAGTTTTATATACGCCATTATTAATATTGTGATAAACATAATGATTTATTTTGTCTATTTCTTGCCTTAGATCCTGTGGGTAAAAATCCAGGTTATTCCCTGTTATTTTATTAAATGCTGAATTGAAAATACGTATGATTTCAGCTGATTCATTATTGACAATGGTATTCGTTTTTTTATCCCACAAAATGGGTACAGTCACTCGACCAGTATATCGTGGATCTACTTTCAAATAGACTTCATACAGGTATTTTAAATTTGGATATAGAGTTTCGTTTTGACCTAGTTCCCAGCCATTTTCTAACATTTCAGGTTTTACAACGGATACAGAGATAATATCATCTAGTTGTTTAAGCTTTCTGAAAATTAATGCTCGATGCGCCCACGGGCAAGCATAGGATACATACAAATGATATCGGTTTGTTTCAACAGGGTGCTTGGAGTGCATATTTGAGGGTGAAATTGTATTGTGAAAATTGCTCTCTTCACGAACAAATTTCCCCTTATTTGATTTGGTATCATACCAGTCGGTATGCCATTTGCCGTTTACAAGTAATCCCATATAGCCTCCAAGTTATAAAATAATTGTATAGAAAGAATGGGGGTTTTTACGAATTGTTTATCACTTGAATGTGGTAAATAATAAAGAACATATCAATTGGCTATTTTAGAAATCCAGCATTTAAGTTGATAAGCTTATAGACAAAACTTTTTAAGAATCAGCTTACAGTTTATCGAATACATAAAATCAGAAAGGGGAAATTTATGAGTAATGAAAGTCAATGTCCTATGTCTAGTGGGGCAAATAAGCAGGTGACAGGTGAAGGGCGTTCAAATAGAGATTGGTGGCCGAATAAATTAAACTTAAATATTCTCCACCAAAATTCTTCCCTTTCTAACCCAATGGGTGACAGTTTTAATTATGCTGAAGAATTTAAGAAACTCGATTTAGAAGCCGTTAAAAAAGATTTACATGATTTAATGACTGACTCCCAAGACTGGTGGCCAGCTGACTTTGGTCACTATGGACCTTTCTTTATTCGTATGGCTTGGCATAGTGCGGGAACCTATCGTATGGGTGATGGCCGTGGTGGTGCTGGCGGTGGTCAACAACGTTTTGCTCCACTGAATAGTTGGCCTGATAATGTTAATTTGGATAAAGCGCGTCGGTTGATTTGGCCGATAAAACAGAAGTATGGCAATAAAATTTCCTGGTCAGATTTAATTATTTTGACTGGTAATGTGGCGCTTGAGTCAATGGGTTTTAAAACGTTTGGTTTTGCGGGTGGTCGTGTTGATACCTGGGAACCAGAAGAGGATGTGTATTGGGGTTCAGAAAATGAGTGGCCTGTCTCTTATACACATCTCCGAGCCCACGAGACAGGCAGAAATCTCGT
>CAJXRW010000257.1 GCA_913060525.1 uncultured Gammaproteobacteria bacterium | reverse complement strand
TCTACACAGAGTAGATCGTCGGCAGCGTCAGATGTGTATAAGAGACAGGTATGGACAATAAGATAGCTTTTAAACTATTTAAAGAACCAAAATAACTATATAAAGAATACCAAAGGATACACTTATGGTGAGATGATATTAGCCATATAAATCTTAGGAAAATTGAACATATAATGTTTTTTTATAATTTAGCAAAATACAGATAATTACAGTCATTACGTTTGCCAAGACCAGTGGCAAACTTGCAAGCATTACATTACCAGCACTCAATACTGCAATAAGACCAATTAAAGGTGAAAATACAACACCTGAAAGGCAAAAACACATGTTAATATAACCAGTTGAAACACCGTAATATTCCATGGGTACAATCTTCTTAATTAAATTAAAGTTTAGTAATATTCCTCCCGTCGTTAGACCAGCGATAAATAATAAACCCATATCTTCGTACAAATTGGTATCCGTATATAATATTACACAAGAGACTAGCATTTCACTAGCAGCACAGACTAACATCAGCTTTAAGACTGAGAAATAGCGTGTTAGTAAGCCAACAATAATGCACCCAAGCATAAAGCCAATAAATAAAAAACTGATAGCAGATGATGCATAAACCTCATTAGTATGCAGAGACTTTATGATATATGGAATTCCCCAAGTATAACTTACCACCATAAAATGTGCCGCCATGCAAAGGGAGTTTATTCCAAGTAAAAGTATAAGTTTATTCTTAATCAGAAATTTCAGGCTATTTGTTATACTGTCGTTCTTTATTGAATTTTTATTATCTTCCACATATAGAATAATGATTATTAATAAAACAAATAACACTATACCTATCTGTATCAACGTCATTTGCCAACCTTGATACGCCTGTAATACACTAAATAGTGCCACAGAAGATATAGATCCAAACCCACTCATAAATTCTGTTAGCGCCAACAGCAGAGGAAACAACAGAGAGGAAAACCCCATACGACAAATATACAATGCGCCAATAAAAGTAAAGCTGCCACCGAATCCCATACACATCCGTCCAAATATAGCTATAAGATAGTTATTACTAAAGGCTAAAATGGCACAACCTATAATCATACTAATGGCAGACACGATAAGGAGTTTATGCACTGAATATCGATCAAACATTATACCTACTGGAATCTGCATGATCATGTAGGTAAACAAGGTTGCTGAGGTTAATAAGGAAAATAATAGAGGGTCATCTAGCCCATAGAACTGGCTAATTTCCTTCTCTATTGCAGTTGGATAAGTTAGTAAACAGTATTGTAGATAATATAGGATAGTTGCAACCGACCATGATAACCAGGCAATTAAACGTTTATTGATTTTAGCCACCCCCTAACACCCTGAATGCCATTTTACTTTTATTTACATGTTTTTCTAGATGCTGTTCACCCTAGATTATCGGATCGAGCCCGGTAATGACGAGCCCCGTGAGAATTTATATAATAGTTGCTCACGTTAATTTAACCTTTGCGTAAGATGAGTTAATTACTCACAAATCAATCGCACGTTACATCTAAAACAATAGCTAATCAAAATTACCATTACTATTATTTTTTTATTAAATCTATTTTAACTTTATACTAATATTATTTTCGAAATCACTTTGCTATAGTTATAACTGATCAATATATAACCCAGTAAGAACAAGGTGTAAGTAAGAATAATAATGTCATTGTTCATTCAGATAAGGGCTCACAATATTGTTATAAGATGAAGTTAATAAATAATCTAACCGAGGAGATAGTTATGAGAAAATATTTATGTGTTCTAGTATGTTTACTGCAGTATATGCGGGTTGCGGTTCCGCAACTAAACTAACAACTGCCTGTTCTAGTATAACCGACCAATCTACTTGCTCAGAGTATTACCTGGAGGATAAATGTATTGCATGGGGTTCTACTAATGGGTCGGAGCCTTATTGTATACAGTATCAAGGTACACAGTGTATATGGGGAACTGGTCCTGATGCCTATTGCTATAATGGTGGTCAAACGTGTGAAACATAATCTAATACATTAAGCTTAATAATGAAGAATCAATTAATTTGTGGTAAAGTGACCTGTTTAATGACTCTACCAAAATTGGTCATAGGTCACAAATAAATATCCCGCATCCTCTTGAAACATAACAATATTGTACTAACATTTAAATGCAACTAAGCACTCATTCATATTTTCTTCATCAAGGCAAATATGATGTTTGACAATTTTTAAACAGCTTATTAAGAAGCAGGATAACCATATGAAAAAACTAAATGTAATATTATCTTTCACCCTTTCTAGTGCAATATGTGCTAGTTTTGCAGCAGATGACCCTAAAATTGCTTCATATTCTCTTGGATATATGACAGGCAATAATATCTCTCAGTATTTAACACAAAATCCTGATATTGATACAACTGAATATACATCTGGGATTAATGCTGCACTTACAAATTTAAAGCCTAAGTTAAGCCAAGAGCAAATGCAAACAGCAATTCAAGCTTTTCAAGAATCAATGATGGCTAAACAGCAAGCTGAAAAAATAGAAAAAGTTTTAGAGAATAAAACGCAATTACTTATTACCGAATCACCCGCGGTTGGTCCTAAAGATGCTAAAGTGGTGGTAATCGAATTTTATGACTATCAATGTATATTTTGCTCTTTAGTTTCCCCAGCAATAGAACAAATAATGGATAATAATAAAGATGTTAAATTCATTTTTATGGATGATCCTATTTTTGCTCAGAGGTGGCCTGCATCTAATTATGCAGCCGAGGTAGGTCTTGTCGCCTATAAACAAGGTGGCCCTGATATGTTTATCAAATATCACGATGCTATTTTTAATTCAGGAAAAAATGAAGGTAACCTATTAAATGCCGACATCGATCAGATAGCAAAAGATAATAAAATTGATTTAGCCAACCCCGAGACAAAAGCATTATTAACTGGTGGTAAAAAAGTTCCAGCAGCAATTCAAGATAATATTAAATTAGCTCAAGAATTAAGGTTTAGCGGTACACCAGCCATCATTGTAATGCCGACAGTCAATGCCACTAAAGATAACGTTACCGTTTTCTCAGGATTCCCTGGCAACCCAAGAGAAAATCCTACAGGTTCATCAGCAAAAGCAATTCAAGCAGCTATTGATAAAGCTAGTGGTTCTAAATAAAAAGACTATTATATAATTCATTGAGAAATGCTGACACTATATCCTTATGACTAGTGTCTAAATTAACAATGTTCAGCTTTTTAGCTACAAAATTCTGAACATTATTATCATATAATTCTTGCACATAATCCCCAATGATGCCGAGGTATTTATCTTTGATCCTATTATCTTTTTGTGTTGCTTTATATAAAATCACTTCTGTATATTTTAGCAATCCTATAGGGCGAGCATTGGCTAATTTATTTTCTGGTTCAATGCAGGTTATAAGCTTGTTAATATAATTTTCTTCATAATTTTCCCTAAGCAATAAATTCTTAGCCTCCTGAATATAATCATCTTGGTCTACCTGCTCTCTTAGGTTTAGCATAATCTCATCCGGCAATATCGTATCCAAAAGCATAATTTCAATATGCCGATAACCTTCTTGCTCTAAAATAACTGCCATTTCTAATGCAATTCTTCCGCCTAACGACCAGCCTAAAAACTTGATTGTTTGATTAATTTTTAAATCATAATAATTTTTTAATTGTTCAAAATATAATTCAGCCAACTGGTATATGTCGTCAATTTTTTCTTCAGAATAAAGGTTATAATTATCGATACCTACACTATAGTATTGGTTTGATAATTTGTTTGCTATATCTTGGTATACTTCACAGCCAGCTTGACCTGGATGAATAAAAAACATTGCTGGCAAGTCTTTTGATCCTGCTAACGGCTTGATAATAGAAGCACCATTTAGGCGATCTTTACTCTTAAGTAGGTAAGTATATTGTAATTTTACAGTCTTAAATCTAAACACATCTGCCACACTAAACTGAACATTAAATGTCTGGCTAATCCGATGACTCAACT
>CAJXRW010000256.1 GCA_913060525.1 uncultured Gammaproteobacteria bacterium | reverse complement strand
GATCTACACAGAGTAGATCGTCGGCAGCGTCAGATGTGTATAAGAGACAGAGGTGATATATGTGATGAGCTTCAAGTTAGTGAGGTGCTTCGTCGGTATAATATTAATACGATTGTCCATTTTGCGGCAGAATCGCATGTAGATAATTCTATTAGTGGTCCGAAGGTTTTTCTTGAAACAAATGTTATGGGAACTTTCACGTTGCTGAATGAAGCAAAAAAATATTGGTTAGATGAAAAAAAATTAAGTTCTGAAAATTGTCACTTTCATCACGTATCTACAGATGAAGTATATGGTACGCTTTCAAAGACTGATCCAGCTTTTATCGAAACCAAGGCATATGAGCCAAATTCGCCTTATTCTGCATCAAAAGCAGGTTCTGATCATATTGCGCGCGCTTATTATCATACCTATAAACTACCTGTAACCACTTCAAATTGCTCAAATAATTATGGACCTTATCAGCACCTAGAAAAATTAATTCCTGTTGTCATTAAAAGCTGTATTGAGCAAAAACCAATTCCTGTATATGGCGATGGCTCTAATATTCGCGACTGGCTCTATGTAGAAGACCATTGCGATGCCATTGATTGTATTATCAGAAAAAGCAAAATTGGTGAAGTCTACAATATTGGCGGTAAGAATGAGGTAGATAATTTAACGTTAGTTAAAACTATTTGTCAGTTAATGGATGAATATAAACCTGATCAAGCGCCCCATGAAAAATTGATCTCTTTTGTTGAAGATAGAAAAGGACATGACTGGCGTTATGCCATTGATAATTCAAAAATCCAAAATGAATTAGGCTGGCAGCCGTCACAGGATTTTAAGAAAATGTTTAAAGAAACGATAGAATTTTATTTAAATAACTTACCTTACGCATACTGATTTTTCATTTTATGAAGCTCCTTTATTGTGATTTACTTTGCTCTGAGGATTTATAGTAAAGTGGTGCGGAAGTTGTTTCTTTAATGATTAATAGAGATCTAATATCTCTTATTTTAATTAAAAACGAGATATCAAACATCATTTTACTTGATAAACAGCGACTATCCATTACAATTTAAACATACTCACTATTCAGTAAACACTATGAATTATAAGAGATTATTTAAGCTGCCTGATGATTTGAACCAGAGTATTTTTCTTTTTGGTCCGCGCGGGACAGGAAAAACTTCATGGTTAAAGCAGTATTTTGAATCGGCACTCTTCTTTGATTTGTTAGAAGATGATACCTATACCGAATTGCTTGCCAGACCAACTCGACTTTGGGAATTAATCCCAAATGATTATAATGGCTGGATTATTATTGATGAAATTCAAAAAATTCCTGCTTTGCTAAATGAGGTGCATCGACTCATTGAGCATAGAGGGTGTTTATTTATATTGACAGGTTCCAGCGCCCGTAGTTTAAGAAGACAGGGGGTGAATTTATTGGCAGGTCGTGCATTGGTTTATCATATGCACCCAATGACAGCAGAGGAATTAAAAGTAAACTATGACTTTTTTGCTCGTTTAAAATATGGAAATTTACCCGCTGTTGTTGACCATAATATGCCAGAAAAATATTTAGCAAGCTATGTTGCAACCTACTTAAAAGAAGAAGTGCTACAAGAAGGTTTGGTGCGTAATCTAACGCTATTTTCACGCTTTATGGAAGTCGCTAGTTTTTCCCAGGGTGAAACCGTAAACTACACGGAGATAGCGAAAGATGTCGGTAGTAATCGTCATACAATCACTAATTTTTTTGATATTTTGGATGATTTATTAATTGCGTCAAGAATTCCCGTTTTTTCCAAGCGTGCTAAACGGCAGGTCATTTCACAACCTAAATTTTATTTTTTCGATACTGGTGTGTTTCGTTCTATTCGACCAAAAGGTCCGCTTGATTCTCCTGCAGAAATTGATGGCGCAGCATTAGAAACGCTTTTTTTACAAGAAGCTAAAGCCATTAATGATTATTATGAGCTTGGATATGAGTTCTATTATTGGCGTACAAGAACAAAATTAGAGGTTGATTTTATTTTATATGGAGAAAGAGGTTTATTGGCTTTTGAGATTAAACGCAAAGAAAAATTATCAAGTAAAGACTTTAAGGGACTAATCAAATTTTGTGAAGATTATCCAGTTGCGAAGCCCTTTATGTTATATGGCGGTGAAAAAGAATATACAGACCAGAATATACGCGTTATCCCCTTAAAAAATGCACTTGAATCATTGCAGTCTATATTGAATGTTTCAATTTGAACAAATAAAAAATCTCATTATGTTTATCACGTATTTATCATTAAGCTTGTTGTTGATGCAGGCGCAAGCTTAATCAGTTGTCCAGAATTGGTTAACTGGGACATATACTATATAATTTATTCTAACTGTAGATATAAGGGGTTATCGAATGGGCAAGCTCAATAAAGCCTATAAAGATTTGCGATCAAATATCTTTAAATGGCTTTATGATAAAAAGCCAAGAAGTATATCGAGTAATTATAAACCTAAAAAAATAGTCATATTTAATTGGGAATATAAAATTGGTGACTTTATTGTTACCAGTTTTTTTCCAAGAGAATTGAAGAAAGCTTTACCAGGCTGTGAGATTACCGTTGTGGTGAGTGGATATCATCGCCTTGCTGATTATGATCAAAATATTGATCGAGTTTTTTATTGCGACAGGAGAAATTTACTAGATTTTTATAAAAAACTAAGACAATTTAAAAAACTTGGTCAGTTTGATATGTGTGTGACCAGAACTTTATTTAGCCCTCAGGAATTACCCTTTTTAAGTAGTGCGAATGCGCCCATTGTATATTATCCAGATACTGATCCAAAGCGATCAAGTTACCATTTATATACGTATCCAATTAAACAAGCAGGCCATTATTCAGAATTTTTTAAGCGAATTGTAGGAAATTATATAAATAGTGAAGAACAGATAGATGATAAGTTTCCTATCCCTATCCCAGTTGAATATGAAAGTCCGCTTTTTGAGCTTGAGAAAAAGCAAGGTGATAAAAAAATTATAACGGTTAACCCTTATGGATCAAGCCCTAGAAACACCCAGATGTCAATTGATACCTTGAGGAAAGTGTTGCAGATAATCCATGATAACTTACAAAATTATACGATAGTCATTATTTGTCCACCTGATAAAAAAAAGGAGCTAGTTGGTAACCTGCCTGATAACGTGGTATTGCCAGATTTTATTGAACGCATAGAGCATAGCTTGGCAATTATTAAACATAGCAGTTTGTTGATTACACCAGATACTTTTGCTGTGCATGCGGCAGCAAATTATAAAATACCTCAAATCGCTATTTTTCCAGATAGAAATGATGAGCTATATGAAGGCTGGCAGCCAAACTCTGACTTCGCAGAAGTAATTCGAATGCCAGGTGTTATTAATACACTGGATTTTGATGACTTCAGAAAAAGCTTAAAGAATATTATCGCCAAAGGACTTGTTTAAAGAGAATTAGTAGTCCAGGCGTAGTTCAGATTTAATATAATTAATGATAGATTTTGCTGGAATTTGATACAAACACTCACTCCTACCGTGTTTATCATCACAACCAGCCATGCCGCAGGGTACACACGGTATTTTTGCTTGAAATATTTTTACATCTCCATATTCTTCACTACCATAGCTTTGAGAAGCGCCAGACTGTGCTTTATTTGACCAAGGCCCCCAGATTAACGGAAATGTGGGTCCAAAAACGGCGTATATTTTCTTGTTTAAGGCTGCAGCAATATGCATGTTAACGGTATCCATGCCTAAATAGAATTCAGATTGATCAACTAAGGCTGCATAGACTTCAAATGAGGTTTTACCAATTAAATTATGGACATTAGTGAATGTACTAATCTCATCAATTTCTTTTGATGTTTGCATGTCTATGGCTGATGGACCGCCCGTAACAATGATATCTAACCCCAGCTTTGAGACTTCAGTCAATAAATTATTTCGATATTCCTTTGGATACATTTTGTAAGCATATTGCTGTCTCTTATACACATCTGACGCTGCCGACGATCTACTCTGTGTAG
>CAJXRW010000255.1 GCA_913060525.1 uncultured Gammaproteobacteria bacterium | reverse complement strand
GCTTGATATTTCTCAGACTGAACCTTTAATTTCTCTTGCTCTACTTGATCTTTCCTGGCTGTTGTGCCATTTAATGCATCCTGACCTTGCGCATTCACTTGCTGTGGTGTTTCTGGTTTTTTTGATTTCGGATCAGGGCTACTGCTACTATTTGGACTCGCCTGACTTTCATTAGCTGAATGAGTATTGTTACTAGACTCCTGCCCTGATGAGGGATTATTTTTGTTATTTACTTGTGTACTTGTATCCTGTGCATAAACAAATGATGTTACAAAAATAGATGCGCAAAATAACGCTAGTTTTTTATATGACACATTACTCTCCACGATATTGATTATTGATAATTAAAGCAAATTTTCATGAAAAAATAATCTATTTACAAAAAACTTGGAAATTATTCATTAAATTGGATTAATTTAACGCCAATATCTTATTTTCTAGTAAAACGTTTACATCCGTCACCTGCATACCTGTTTTACGGGCAGCGTTAATTGCATAAATACCATCTTCAAAAAAATGACATTCACTCACATTAACTTCTAAAAGTTCGGCAATTTTTATATAAGCCTCTGGCTGATCTTTTGCTGGGAAATCATCATCTGCTGTAATAATTGCATCAAACTTATCAAGCAATCCATTTACTGCCAACGACAAACGCACATCTTGCCTATTTCCACCTGAAAATGCGGCAATTTTATAACGTTGATAATGTGTCCTAAGAATAGAGGTTATTTCAGGAATTTCTTGAACGTATTTTAAAGATTCCTGAACATAACTGTTTTTAAGCACTTCAAAGTCTTCGATATGGATCTTGGTATTAAAATTTTGATTATAGTCATGCACAATCCGAGATAATGGTAAGCCATTCCTCATGATTAAAAAGTTTTCGTCATACTGCCCACCCATCTCTTCAATTGCTTTACGCCAAGCACTTAAATGGGCCCTTCCAGAATCAACCAGCGTACCATCACAATCAAAAATTAACGCCTTTATATTTTGGGAAAATTGCATAATAATCCTTTATCTATGACACAACCTCTCACCATAATACCACACCACATACTGAAAAACAGCTACCTAAAGTTTATAGTCAAACAGCTTTAAAATACCCAACATAATAAAATAACCGCAAACAGTAAGGCTTAATGCAATCAGCATACTTATCCAAAATGTCATTCCTTTTTTAAGCAGCAAGGGCAATGATAAAAAGAACAATAAAGACGGAATAACTAACCAAAAAATACCTGTCGATAATGCGGCAACTTGCTCAATATCTTTCGTACCAAGATATAGCCATACCATTGCCAATATTGAGATCAAAGGCAAGGATGCCAGAATCGCACCAATAATTGAACTGCGTTTAGAAACTTCTGAAATTATGACCACTAAAACCGAAGTGATGATAATTTTATATAGATATAGCACGACAATATCTCGCTTTAGGGCTTCCTGATGGAACCATTGCTTATAACCTTATACTTAAAAGTTGTTAGCTGCTCTACGCCAACAGGACCACGAGCATGGAGCTTGCCCGTCGAAATACCAATCTCTGCACCCATACCAAACTCACCACCATCCGCAAATTGAGTTGAAGTATTTAGCATTACAATTGCACTATTCACCGAATTGAGAAAATATTCAGCCGTTACTTTATCCTCAGTAATAATCGCATCCGTATGATTTGAGCTATATTGTGCAATATGTTCAAGCGCCTCATCGATATTTTTAACTAATTTAATTGAGACAATACTATCCAAATATTCCGTTGACCAATCATCAGAACCAGCCAAAATTGTTTCTGGAAATTGATTATGAATCTCTGCCTCTGCTCTAACCTCACACCCAGCTTGATGGAACTCAGTAATCATTTTCGGCAAAATAGAATCAACTAAAGACGCATCAACAAGTATTGTTTCCGTTGCGCCACAAATTCCAGTTCTTCGCATTTTAGCATTAAGTGAAACCTTAATGGCTTTGTCGGCATCAGCAGCGGTATGAATATAGGTATGACACAAACCATCTAAATGTTTGAATAAAGGAATTTTGCTATGTTCAGTCAAATAGCTGATTAAGCCTTTACCGCCTCTTGGAATCACAACATCAATATATTTATCTTGCTGAATCAGCACATCAACCGCTTTACGATCTTGTGTCGGAACCATCTGTACAGCCTCGACTGGAAGCCCAGCTTTTTCTAACCCCTTATGCAGGCAACCCAAAATAGCCCGAGATGAATGAACACTTTCAGATCCTCCCCTTAAAATCACAGCATTACCCGATTTCAAGCACAAGCCCGCAGCATCCGCAGTGACGTTTGGTCTAGATTCATAGATTACCGCCAACACCCCCAATGGCACACTCACTCTCTGGATATGCAAACCAGTTGGCCGATTGGTTTCATATAATACTCTTCCAACAGGATCTTCAAGTTTAGAAATTTCTTCAAGCCCTTGCGCCATGGCTTCAATACGTGATTCATTAAGTGTTAATCTATCTATTAATGCCTTGTTTAAATTTTTATCTAGCGCAATTTTCAGGTCTTTTTTATTTTCTTCAATAATAGATTTTTCTTGCTCTCGCAATTGACTGGCCATCATCTGCAAAGCCATATCTTTTTGATCTGAGCCAATATTCGCTAATTTATTTGAAGCAATTTTTGCTTGTTGACATAGTTTTTTTATTTGCGTTATCAGCTCTGACATAATCTATTTACTCCTGATGTAATAAGATGAGTTTACCACAGCAACAATACGAATGGGAGAACATGAGTATTCGTGCATAAAAAGGATTTAAATCCAAAAAACATGGTTATATAATGTACAATATGGGATGTTTTTGATATACTAGTTCATGGGTTCATACCCGTGATCCTAATCCTTAAAGCCAGCCAATGGCTGGTTTGATCTTTTTGCCATACATACTTTAATACAGGCTATAATAATATTATGCGAACAAGATAATAGAAATATGTCTCATCAATTAGACCTTTATAAACTAATTTCTCAGAAAGATTTAGCCGTTATCATGGCAGACTCAGCGGCAAATAACACCCAATTAAAACAAATATTAAATCTACTTAAACTCGACAGTATTACAGATTTCATGTTTATTCGTATTACCGATAACTCCTGTTTTTATTACGTAGGCACACCTAGCAGCGAATATATCAGAGAGTACCATAATACTGGAAATTGGATTAATGAAACAATCTATGATCCTTACGAAATTACCAATTTCAAAGTGGTTGACTATAGCCATCCAGACTATCAAGCTTCAAATAACCTGTTAAAACTAATTTCAGGGAAAATCTCTATTTTTCTCAATAGAAGACATCAATTCTATAAAGATATGTTTTGTTTTGACATTAATAAAACGCACTACAATTCAATGGATTTAAACTCGATTGTAAAATTAAATGAACGACTCAATGCCATTGCTAATTTATGCTATACATCAATCCAGTTTTTAACATTGATACAATTCCCTAAATCATTTTCTAAAAATGAGGACCCCATATTGAAGCAAGCCAATAAAGAAATACTTGCACATTTTAATCTGAGTGAGACAAATATTGCCTATCTTAGGCATATCGCATCAGGATGTACTGCAAAAGAAATTGCCACACACATGAATAAATCTTACCGTTCAGTCCAAGATGTTATCCAGAAATTATGTGATAAATTCAATTTACCCTCTAAATCACAGCTAGAACAAGTCGCTAAAATTATATTCAGTTATTTTAAGTAGTTTCCTGTATTAAGTACAGTAGCGCCTATTGCACCATAGAGTACAATACATCCAAGCTAATAAACAAAACAGATAAAAGCGATGAACCCTGCCTACTTCATTTTACCATTGGCAATACTTGCAGAAGTGATTGGAACATGCGCCCTGAAAAGCTCTGCATCGTTTACCAAAACACTACCAAGCATTATTACCGTTATTGGTTATGGCTTGTCATTTTATTTACTCTCAATTACATTAAAATCCCTGCCGATTGGCATTACCCTGTCTCTTATACACATCTGACGCTGCCGACGATCTACTCTGTGTAGA
>CAJXRW010000254.1 GCA_913060525.1 uncultured Gammaproteobacteria bacterium | reverse complement strand
TCTACACAGAGTAGATCGTCGGCAGCGTCAGATGTGTATAAGAGACAGGATGTTAAATCTTTTAAATACTTAGAACCAAAAGCAGATGGGTTTATTAATTATTTTGATGAAAGTAAAAATACTCAATCACCACCACAAATGCTGGTTAATAAAGCGAGTATGCTAAATCTGAATATCCCGGAAATGGTTGTATTGGTTGGTGGTATGCGAGTACTTAGTACTAATTATAAAGATAGCAGCGATGGTGTTTTTACCGATAAGCCTGGAACATTAAACAATGAGTTTTTCGTAAACTTGCTTGATATGTCTACTGTGTGGAAGCGTTCAAAAACTGTTCCTGGACAGTATGAAGGATATGATCGTAAAACAAACAAGTTAAAATGGACTGCTACATCTGTTGATTTGATTTTTGGTTCTAATTCTGAACTTCGAGCAGTTGCAGAAGTGTATGCAGCGAAAAATAATGATCAGAAATTCATCAATGATTTTGTTAATGCTTGGGTAAAAGTTATGATGCTCGGTCGTTTTAATGTGAAATCTATTAATACAAAATCATAAGGAAATGATATGAAATATTTTTTATCAACAATAAAAATATTTTTGTTGATTACTTTATTTGGTTTTAGTTCTGGTATTGCTCAAAGTTGTGAAAAACCTTGCGCATTGGAGACAAATTCAAATAATGTCAAGGCAACCTATCAGGTAAGTGGTGACAGACTAATTATTAATCTTTCAGCTAAAACCACAGGTTGGGTTGCAATTGGTTTTGGTGCAACGAAGTACATGAAAGATGCTGATATCATCATGGGTTATATTAATACTGATGGCAAACTAGTGGTTTCTAATGAGTACGGAGATGGCTTTTTCTCGCATAAAAGCGTTGAGTCTCTTGGCGGGAAATCTAATATTAAGGTTATTTCTGGTAATCTAAAAGAGGGCTGGACAACTATGGCATTTTCTATTCCGCTAAACCCAAAAGATACAAAATATGCCAAATCATTTAAAGCAGGGGATAAAATGAAAGTGCTAATTGCGTATAGTTCAGATGGTGCGAAAAACTTTACTTCTATTCATAAATATAAAACAACAACCTATTTAACATTAGGCGAATAATGCAATATTAGACTTTTATTATTGTTTCATTGTCGAGTTTAGATAAAATTTTTAGCTTAAATCTGGGATAGTTAAATATAGATATATCAGAAATATTACAAAACCTGATATCGTCTATACGATTAGTGTCAGGGTTCATCATGTGTTTTAAGTTATTCAGTGTGTGGTAGTAGCCCTTGTTATGATTTGGCTCAATAGAGTTTGGCTTTTGGAGTAATTAAAATGGTGGGTTGCTATATCCTGTGCCATGAACATTTTACTGCTTGAAAGGACTTTGATACAATTCATCCGAAATATACATAAATGGAACCTACTATGAAACTTAAATTACTATCAGCCTCAGTATTGTTATTAGCTGGCACAGCTGTTTTTGCTGCGAGTTCACAGCAAAAGATCGCTACGGTTAATATGGAAACATTAGGGCAAACCAATGTTTGCCAAGCCCCGATAAAGTCCCTGCAAACTGAATATAAATCTCAGTTTGCAGCCATTCAAAAGCAAGCATCTGAGCTACAAAACAGTAAAGAGCAAGCAGATCAGGAAAAACTTGCTAAACTAAGCGAGCAGTATCAACAGCTGCAGCAAGAAATAGAGGTTAAAGCACAATCAGCGGATAATGCTTGTATCGATGCTATTATGACAGCGACAAAACAAGTTGCAGACAAAGATGGTTATACGGTTGTTATTCCAGAAAGTAGTACTTTGTATGCTGCGCACTCTATTGATATTACCCCTACAGTTGAAACAGCTTTGAATGTAGATGCATCTAAACAAGAAAAAGTGGATACTACTAAACCGAATACAAAATAACTGGCTTGTATTTTTTGATAAATTTAGATCATTTTCCTTTATGCCTTCCCTTGGGGATAAACAATATGGAGATAAAATCATTGGCTAATCAATATGTCCAATAACCGCATTAATAAAGAAACTTTGAATAACTTATCAAATTATGATGAGATGCAATTATTAGATAATATTGAAGATATGGACTATCTTAAAAACTTATTATTTGATGACCCAGATTTAAAACAGCGTTCTTTAACACAAACGCATTTAAAGTTATTCAAAAAATTGGTATCTATTAAAGATAACGATGAGCTGGATCAAACCGATCTGTGGGCAGAAGCTATCGAATTGGAAAGAACTTTATGGCACGCTGGTGTAGTAATTAATGATATGTTGTATAAGGTATATGAGTTATTAGCAACCAACCCAGAGCTGGGTTATGAGTTAGATATCGACCCATTTGATGAAATGGATGACGATGAGGAATAGTGGGTTATTGGGGTTGATTTATTAAAGCTTATTCAATTAATCTTGAATGGTTCTAGCGCTAACTCTAATACCATTATGCTGTAGGTCATTCAGAAATTTTTCCTGATTGAAACGGGTTGCTTTCTTTATCTTTGGTAAATTATAGTCATCAATATGACGGATCATCCCCTTAATTACGCTACCTAATTTTTTATGCTGTGACCAATTACCTTCAATATACACTGGAGAGTAAAGTGTTAATGGTTTTCCGAGTGGTACTGGAAAACCAGAGAAGGTAATTGGATCTGGAGAACCTGGAGTTTCAAATATACAGTTAATTTTATAGTCAGATTGATCAATAATATCTGTGATTTGGCCAATATACTTGCCCATTTGTTTGCCGCTCAGGAAAATAATAGAGTGAGTATAACAATATTTTTGCTAGAGTCATGTTATTTTATAATATAAATCAATAAGATGGATCATTAATATGTTCCAGCTTATGACGTTGTAAATACCTGTGTTTATGTGTTTAAAGATAAGCCAGCATTAACAATGTTTGGTAAAAAGGTATGGTTTGGCAGGAAAGAGCTAATAAAATTCGGTAACCTTAATGGCTCGATAAAATACATTTAGGTGTTAGATGAGCTAAGAAGTAATTTGTTGAGATTGCGATTATGTATTTGAATTCAAAGTAAAATCTTCGCCTTGTCCAGGAATAACCTTATAAGAGCAGTTTGCACCTTGATAGTTTTCGATTTTAATATTTGGGTTTGCGGGACCATTTGCGCCAACAACAAAAGTGCAAGATCGAGTTTTATGTTGACTCGCATCTGCTTTAGTGCTTTGGTCAATTGCTGTAATAGTATATGAAACATTAAAATCAGTCCCATCACCAAATCCGAAACCATATTCGGCTGGATTATTTTTATCTGCAATTAAATCCAGTACAGGTGATGAAACACTTCCTGAACTAAAATAGGCATTCTCGTCAGGCGCAATTTCAGTAATTCGTATATTCCATTTAGCATCATTCAATACCGAAATGGTATGCGTAGTATGAACACCAGTGGCAAATAAAGTTGATGAACTTACGATCCCAGATAAGAAAATGACTTTTAAGAGTGATTGCATAATGATTTTTCCCTATTGAATTTTAGAGAAACATTACATTCAAATTGCTAGCAAATCAATTGTAAATGATAATTATTCTCATTTATGAGAGAGGGAGCGAATAATTACAAAGCTTTAGAATTTAATTCATGATCAATTGCTGTTTTTATAAAGTCATTAACAGAGGTATTTAATTTTCGACAGAAACTTTTACACTATGAAATCATCAATATAAACTCTTAAAGGCTCATTAAATTCAATGAAATAAAGGTCTTGAGTATGTTTGAAATCTAGCTGTAGTTTTTCTAAGCTATCTTCATCTAGGTCACTAGGGTTGTGATGGATATATTTACCCGCAATAAACTTGCAATCAGCCATATACCGCCTAGTAAATAAAATATGGTTATGCCAAAACTCATCTATTTCTTTTGTTGGTACAAGCGGTGCTGTGGGATATTTCACGAGAAGATACAAGAATCGCTTATAAAGTAACTCACATTCTTTTGCGTGCTCAACTTCCCAAATTGGTAAATGGTATAATGACTGTCTCTTATACACATCTGACGCTGCCGACGATCTA
>CAJXRW010000253.1 GCA_913060525.1 uncultured Gammaproteobacteria bacterium | reverse complement strand
GATTTCTGCCTGTCTCGTGGGCTCGGAGATGTGTATAAGAGACAGACTATATGGTCACTTGAGCTAAAACGTTTCCTTTGCATAATAAGAATACTTCATATTGAACTTGAACGGATTATATCGAATTTTAAACGCTAATGCGTCATTAGCTATTAAGAACCTCAACTTTAGGTGAAGCACCAAACCTATTATCGCCTATTGTACTGTCTAAACAAAAAAATACTATTAACACAATAGGACCAGCAATTGGCACTAAACCAATTAATACCCACCAACCACTTTTATCAATATCATGCAAACGCCTAACCATTACAGCAAGTGTTGGGATCAATACCAGCAAAGAATATATCGTGGTTAACACGCCTACACCATTCTGCGGATTTACCCAACCTGCTCCATTGTCAATCAAACTAAGGACAAGTGAAAGAATAAAGTTAAACAGAATAAAATACCAATACTCGGCTCGCCTTGCCCTGCCTGAAAAAACAGCATATTTTCTTAATACCTCTAAATACCAGTTCATAAAAATTCCTCTTTCAATTTATGAGATATTTATAAGTATACTTAATTTCAGACAAAAAAAAGCACGGAAAACCGTGCTTTATTACTTGAAATTCAGTAAAACTAAACGGCCGTTACATTGACTGCTTGCAAGCCTCTTTTCCCTTCTTCAATTTCGTATGATACTTCCTGACCTTTTTCCAGAGTTTGCAACCCATTTAAGCCTGTTACATGAACGAAGACATCATTACCATCATCGCGTGAAATAAAACCAAATCCTTTTGTTTCATTAAAGAACTTAACCACACCTGTTTTTTTATCTGACATTTACTTAACCTTACTTTTGTTTATTTTAAATATAGGAACTTGTCAAAGATTCCTACTCTACATGGTAGCATAATACCCCAATTCCACCTAATTATATCTACAATATGATGAATAAATCCTGTCGCTTCATAATAATTAGAAATAACTGTTCTATACTTTCATAAAAGATATTTATCAGTCAATTTAACATGCTAAAGAATTACTCTCTTACAACATACGGCATTATATTAGCAGCCCTTTGCACCCCACATTTAGAAGCAAGTGCAACCGAATTCAACGAAAAAGACTCTGGTATTTTTATCAGTGGCGCTATAGGGGCCTCGCAATCACAATCTTATATTGTAAATTCAACTTCATACAATGTTGGCACAGGCGATAACTACAATTATGATTTCAATAGGCAGTACTCTGTCAGTGGTATTATCAATGTGGGATACAAAGCATCATTTGGTGATAAAAACACTTGGAATGCTTTCTATTTTGGTGGGAGCTTTGATTATTATAATTTCGGCAAAGTTATTGATCCAAATTCGAGCCAAGTAGAAAAAAATGCTGTTACGGGTAATGTAACAGTCACTAACACAGACTATTTAAATTTAAATGCACTAGGCGGGGAAATATTCATCGGCAAATACTTAGCATCCCCTTTTAGTATTGAAGCTGGGCTCGGAATGGGCGGAAACATTAATGGACCAAGCCAAGGACTGATGGGCGTATTTAGATTCCGTGTAGGTTATGATTTCTTCGATAATTTTAAAGTGTTTGTACAATACGTGGGCGCCAGTTTTCAAAAAGATACCTGGAACCCTGTTTTTTTCTTCTCTAACCTAGAATATAACAACAATGCTATTACGATAAACAATGAACAAATTGGTATCGAATATACTTTCTAACTCTTGTATTTCTTCAATAATCCTGACGTTGAGCTATCATAATTTATTACGTCACTTTGCCCCCTAATTGTATTAAATATCGGCTCCCCTAACTCTTTACCTAGCTCAACACCCCATTGGTCAAAACTATTAATATCCCAAATAACACCCTGGGTAAATATTTTATGCTCGTAGGCTGCAATTAACATTCCAAGATTAAAAGGAGATAGCTCCTCTATCATAAAAGTGTTGGATGGCTTATTACCTAAAATGACCTTATGGGATGCAATGTGTTTTGCCTCTTCATCACTAACCCCTTTTGCTAACAATTCTTGCAGCGCCTCTTCATAAGTTTTTCCTTGTAAAAAGGCTTGGGATTGCGCCAAACAGTTTGCCACTAACGCATCATGATGCTCTTGGAGCCCACTAACAGGCTTTTTAAATACAATGAAGTCTGCAGGTACGACTAATGTTCCCTGATGCAAAAGTTGATGGAAAGCATGCTGTCCATTTGTGCCAACCCCTCCCCATAATACGACACCTGTTTGATAATCAACGGTTTGTCCTGCTAAATTAAAACTTTTACCATTACTTTCCATATCCGCTTGTTGTAAATAATCGGGCAAATATCTAAGTCTTTCATCATAAGACAAAATTACCTGAGACTGCGTCCCGAAAAAATTGCTATACCATAAAGCAATCAAGCCCATTAACGCGGGAATATTCTTGTCAAGTGGCGTTTCCCTGAAATGATTATCCATTGCCTCTGCCCCTTTCAATAAGGCATTGAAATTATCCATTCCAATAGCAAAGGCAATTGGCAAACCAATAGAGGACCACAACGAATAGCGACCACCTACCCAATCCCACATATCAAAACGATTTTCTTCTGCAATCCCAAATTTTTTGACTTTCTCAGGCTGACTTGAAATAGCAATGAAATGATGTGCTACTTTGCTTTCTTTTTCATTGTCCTTGATAGAGTCAATCAACCATTTTCTAGCGGTATTCGCATTCATTAATGTTTCTTGCGTACCAAATGATTTAGACGCCACAATAAATAGACTTGTTTCAGGATCCAATATTTTTAAGACCTCAGAGATAGCATACCCATCTACGTTTGAGACAAAGTGCACATTAACAATACCTAATTGGTACGGCTTTAGAGCATCCACAACCATTCTTGGTCCAAGATCAGAGCCACCAATTCCAATGTTTACAACATCAGTAATTTTTTTACCACTATATCCTTTCCATTTTCCTGAATGCACCTTTTCAACAATATCTTTCATTTTTTGGCGGGCAGCGATAATATCCTGTTTAATATCCAGACCATCAAGCAAAAGCGGAGAATCAGAAAATGAACGCAACGCAGTATGCAGAACGGCTCTATTTTCGGTAATATTAATTTTTTCGCCTGAAAACATGGCGTTAATTTTTTTAGGCAAGTTTGACTGCTCAGCTAACTCAATTAAATTTGATAGTGCTTCGGCATCTAACCTATTTTTAGAGTAATCAAACAAGAACCCATTCAACTCTATACTATATTCATTAAAGCGATCTTCATCTTTAAACAAATCACGCAAATGTAGGTTAAAAAGTTGCTCATAAGACAATTGTAGCCTTTGTATAGCTTCTTTATTCATTGGTTAATTCCTTCTTTATAATGTTGATAAATTAAGTGTGATACAAAAATCATTATTGTTCCATCTGTAAATGATATCTCGACATTATCATCCACTGCATGATTTCTCGTACCAATGCGACTTGAAAACTGAAGAATTGCGTTTTCTAATGGATATTTTAAACCCTGGTAAGTTAATCCTGTAACCTTAAACAAAGGCACAATTGACACCATTTTTCCCAATATACCCGAAAGACTAACTGATTTATTTGTAATGAAATAGGAACTGTACTGATCTACAAATTCTAATTTGATTTTAGTGTACCATTGCAAGGCAACATGTAAATTACCAAGCGCATGATCAAATTCACCGCCACCAAAACCCAAAATAAATAGTTTTTCATAGTCATTGCAAAAATACTCCAACGCTTTATAAAAATCTGTGTAGTTTTGATCATACGTTTTAATTAATTTAACGCTTGGCGCATGAAGGTTTACTTCATCTAAATCAACAGAATCCAAATCACCAAGAATCCCTTTTAAATTCTTAATAATATCTTCGGAGTGACAAATTTGGTTAAACGCGCCATCAATACAATACACTTTAGGCATATCAAACCGTTGAATATACTGGCTAATAAATGGCATATCTATTTCACCATTTAAAATCAAGATTGCCTGTTTACCCATAAATTATCTTAAATCTGTCTCTTATACACATCTCCGAGCCCACGAGACAGGCAGAAATC
>CAJXRW010000252.1 GCA_913060525.1 uncultured Gammaproteobacteria bacterium | reverse complement strand
ACGAGATTTCTGCCTGTCTCGTGGGCTCGGAGATGTGTATAAGAGACAGTCCAACCACATAACTGCGACCGTTGCGTGATCCAGGGCATAAATTCGATCAGCCATTAAACCAAAGGCAATAAAGCTGCCACCAATTGCTTGGTTATAAACAAGTGAAATTATTTTATGTCCTTTTTTACGTGCTAGATGCAAACATTTTAATAAGTGTGAAAAGTAGCGATACATACCGAGCCATTCATCCCGCATCTCAAGCTTTTGACCGACCACATCTACTAACAATAAGATGGGTAAGGTTTCAGTATCGTTCTCGATAATGTCTAGTACTTGCTTTGCCATTTCAGCAGCTTCATCTACGCCCAAAAAGGTTTCTTCTTGTGTACCTAAAATATGAAATTTTTGTTTATCAATTTTTCCTGTACCAGAAACAATACTGTTATTAATGACTGTATCTGAATTTTTAAAAATTTCTGACAATACAGTTTTCAACTCAACTTTTTTATCGCTATTTTTTGCCACTGTACTCTCCTAGCTTATTCACTTTGCAGTATTTTAAAAATGCCTTATCTGTCATACCAAAAATATCAATATTGCTATCTTTTTCAGCTTTTTCTAACCACTCACCCATTTCTCGGGCGCCTTTGGTTTGCTTTTTAAGCTGTCGGAGCATTTTGTTTTCTTTCTGTAAATTTTCAAGCGTTAGTTCAGTGTCTTTATTAGAACCAGATAAAGTATGAATAATCGCTTTTTGAATGTCTTCGACTTTATTAGAAACATAATGTTTTGCTGTGCCCTGCATATAACGCGTACGCCCACCATATACACGCCACATCAAGGGTCTGTCACTTGCATCAAAAGCCTCTGCCCCTTTAACCGTCTGAATCACTTCTGCACCAGAAACACCTATACGAGCAACTTGATTGACAATAAGTGTATCCAACGAACCGCTGATAATACCCATGCCACCATACGCACCATTGTTCCCACATATCACACCAACGGTTTTTACACCTGATGATCTTGCTTCCAAAATTGAGCGGATAATTTCTGATATTTCAATTTCACCGACATTGGCTTCCTGCAAACGGACACCGCCACTATCGACCAATAAAACAATACCACCTAACTGATGTTTTGCAGTGTATTTGAATAGCCCATTAAGTTTAGCGCCGTGAATTTCACCGACTGCGCCACCAATAAAATCTTTTTGTTGTGCGGCAATTGCGACGCTCTTGCCATCTAACTTTGCACGCCCAATCACTAACCCATCATCCGATTCAGTTTGCATATCCAGTAACGGCAGATTTAAACTATTACCATCATCATTAAGCAAGAACTCTTCAAAGGAATCTTCATCTACAATTGAATAAATACGTTGACGAGCATCTAGCTCTAAATAATTTTTACCTACTCGATAGCCTTGCTGATAGGTTTCAATTGCCTGACGTAATCTTAATGATACGACTGGCGGTGTTGCACCCGCATCACGAATGATAACCTTAACGCCACCGATAGGATAATCTTCAAAAAAGCGTTCAACGACTGCATCCCAAGTTTTTTTATACCCTTTCACATTCGTACTGACTTCGAACTCAACTTGTTCAGAATTTAATTTTGAAATAATCACTTCCAAATTACCAGAACCCGCCACACCAACTTTAATTGTTTTATTTTCTGGTAGCGTTTTAGTGCCAGTAAATTGATATTTATAGTTTTCCATAATACAACCTTACCAGTTTCTGAATTTTTTAGGTGGACAGTAAATACCATTCGATATTTCAACTAATTCATGGATTGTTTTTGCTGCCAATAAATCACGTGATGCATCCTTTAATGCAATACCCAGGTCTTCTGGTCTTTGAATCACTTTCCTGTCACGTAAATTTGCCACCATTTTTTTATCACGCGCTAAACCAACTGGCGTATAACCAGCCACACCACGAACTGCCTGTTCTCTCTCTTCTGGTGTTTTACACATCAATAAATTAGCAATGCCCTCTTCCGTCACAATATGCGATATATCATCCCCGTAAATCATGACAGGTGGTAGATCAGCCTTCATATCTTTTTGTAAATCCCACGCATCTAGTCGATCAACAAAAGTTGGCTTACCCGCTGATTGGAATGTTTCTACCATTTGAATAACCAGTTTCCGCCCTCTCGGCATATATGCAGAAGTTGCTTCTGCTCGTTCTTGACCTGCTTTTAACCAAGCATAGGAAGAATGTCGTCGCCCTAAAGTATCGCACCCCATATTAGGTGCACCACCAAAGCCAGCTACACGACCTTTAGTTGCAGTTGAACTATTTGCCTGCAAGTCCATCTGCAAGGTTGCGCCAATAAAAACATCACAACCATAATGACCCGCCAACTGCCCAAAAAGTCTGTTTGAACGCAGTGATCCATCTTTGCCTGTAAAAAAGATATCTGATTTAGCACGAACATAATCGCTCATTCCCAGCTCACCACCAACACAATGGATTGACTCAACGAATCCTGCTTCAATTGCTGGAATTAATGTTGGCAAAGGATTCACCATCCAGTGTTTACAAATTTTACCTTTTAAACCCAATGACTCCGCATAGGTTGGCAGGATTAATTCAATTGCGCATGTGTTAAAGCCAACACCATGATTCAAACGATTTACTTGATAGGGTGCATAAATACCTTTAATGACCATCATTGCCATTAAAATTTTAACTTCATCAATAAGGGCAGGGTCTCTTGTAAATAATGGCTCGACATAAAATGGGTTTGGTGCTTCAACCACAGCATCAATCCAACCACCAGGAATATCAATTCGTGGGAGTTTATCCACTATTTTATTGACTTGAGCAATAACAATGCCTTTCTTAAAGGATGTTGCCTCAACAATGGCTGGCGTTTCTTCTGTGTTTGCACCCGTATACAAATTACCTTCACTATCCGCTTCTTCCGCAGCAATTAATGCGACATTTGGTGTTAAATCCATAACCATACGCGCATATAACTCGTTGTATGTATGTATGTTTCCTATTTCGATTTGATTATTGTCAATCATACTCGCCAAACGCGTTGCTTGTGGACCAGCAAAAGCAAAATCAACTTTTTTGGCAATCCCTTGGTCAAATAAATCTAAATGTTCAGGTAATGCAATTGCAGATTGGATCATATGTAGATTATTAATTTTTTTAGGGTCGACTTTACAAAATTCTTTTGAAAGAAAATCAGCTTGCTTCTGATTATCACCTTCAATACAAACTTTGTCGCCTGGCTTAATGACCGTTTCTAAAATTTCAATAATTTGATCACTTTTAGCAACCTTAGAGCCTTTAAGTAATTTGTTTAATTCTTTTTCTCTGGATGAGGATGATTTGACCGTTCGTGACATACTTATTCCTTGTACAAATCTAGTATCTACATAAGGTTAGCCTAAAAACAATACATCGTCTAACCGCTATGTTATATACCAACACTACATCGTAAAAATTACGATTGAATTTAGTGGCGCATTCGATAATTAGTTGAAGCTAAATGAAATTTAGGGGACTACTGGCACCCCCGCCAAACATGGTCTAATAATTTTTGAGTTTGAACCGCAATGTCAGTGCTTTCTTTCGCTGCTTTTCCATCTGGATTTTTTGTTAATTCAATAAAATGTTTAACCATCAACTCTGCCTGAGGCAACGCACTATTCACTGTAATATATTCAAATTGCTCTGGTGTCATGACTTCTTTACGCAAGGTATAGCCAACATTAAAATCAGGATTGCTAAACACAAAACTTTTTGACCAATCTAACACATAGTCATCAAGACGGATCATTCCCTTTTCACCCAGTATGTCCAAGTCCATTAAACAAACACCCGTGTTATATCCAAAATCAAATGTTGATGACCGACCATCTTCAAAAATAATCACACCCGACCCACGTATAATTGCACCCGTATCTTCATCTCTGTCAACAATTGCCTTGCACACCTTAACCTCAGACAAGTCATTCATATACTCAACAATTGCACGCATGCAATACCAACCCATATCCCCTAATGCGCCTGTAGGTTCCTGTCTCTTATACACATCTCCGAGCCCACGAGACAGGCAGAAA
>CAJXRW010000251.1 GCA_913060525.1 uncultured Gammaproteobacteria bacterium | reverse complement strand
GAGATTTCTGCCTGTCTCGTGGGCTCGGAGATGTGTATAAGAGACAGCTATGAGCACCGCGACTTTCTTTTCTTGTCAAGCCAGATACGGCAGTCGCCATTGCGCAAGCCATTAAGTTATCAAGTTCTAATGCTTCAAATCGAGCAGTATTAAAGATGTTTGAATGATCAGTCAGTGAAGCAGCATGAAGTCTTTCACGAAGCTGTTTCAAGTTGTCCAAACCTTCTTGCATGGTTTCTTCAGTTCTAAATACACCAAAGTCATTTTGCATTGATCTTTGTAGTGATTTACGAATATCACAAACTTTTTCACCACCTTTGTTTGTGTTCCAGCGATTTAAGCGGGTTAGTGCTTGTTCAATATCACTGTCAGAGGTTGGGTGAGTAGGAACACCTTGTCTAATTGCGTCAATAGCATGAATTCCTGCGGCACGACCAAATACAACTAAGTCTAGCAATGAATTGCTACCTAAACGGTTTGCACCATGAACGGATACGCAAGCGCACTCACCAACCGCATATAAGCCATCTATAACAACATCTTCACCGTTATTAGTTTGAGTTAAGCATTGTCCGTGTGTGTTAGTTGGGATACCGCCCATCATGTAATGCGCAGTAGGTACAACTGGAATTGGTTTCTCAAGCGGATCAACCCCAGCAAAAGTTTTAGCTAAGTCACGAATACCAGGCAAACGCTCTGTAATAATATTGTGATCTAAATGGGTAAGGTCAAGGTGAACGCATTGTACGCCACCAAATTCAATACCACGACCTTCACGAATTTCCTGTTGTGAAGCACGAGAAACAACATCGCGACAGGCAAGGTCTTTAGCGTTTGGCGCATAACGCTCCATATAGCGTTCGCCTTCTTTATTTCTTAATATACCACCTTCACCACGGCAGCCTTCGGTGACTAATACACCTGCAGCAGCAATACCTGTTGGGTGAAATTGGAAAAACTCCATATCTTGTACTGGGAAGCCAGCACGTAATACCATTCCAAGCCCATCACCTGTATTGATATGAGCATTGGTACTTGATTCAAACATGCGACCTGAGCCACCAGTTGCTAGTATGGTTATTTTGGCCTCAAAGTAGGTCAGTTCACCTGTCTCCATATTCATGGCAATTGCACCACCAACCGATGTGCTGGATGATTTTACTAGGTCAATTGCATAGAATTCATTGAAGAAGTTGGTTTTGTGTTTCAGGTTTCCTTGGTACAAGGTATGTAATAATGCATGTCCTGTTCTATCTGCTGCTGCGCAAGTACGGCTAGCCTGCTTGGTAACATCATAGTTTCTTGACATACCGCCAAAAGGACGCTGATAAATTTTACCGTTTTTTAATCTTGAAAAAGGTAGCCCCATATGCTCAAGCTCAATGATAGCCTTTGGCGCATGCATACACATGTACTCAATTGAATTTTGGTCACCAATGTAATCAGATCCCTTAATGGTATCATACATGTGCCAACGCCAATCATCCGCTTTTAAATCATCCGTTTCATCATCAACATTACCTAATGATGCCGCAATACCGCCCTGAGCTGACACAGTATGGGAGCGAGTTGGGAATACTTTGGAAACCACAGCAACATTTAAACCTGATTGAGAAAGTTGATAGGCAGCTCGCATTCCTGCGCCACCCGCACCAACCACAATTGCGTCGAATTCTTGTTTTGCAATATTAGTCATTATTATAACCTCACATTAGAGTTGCAACTGGATTCCATAAAATTTGGAGTATCCATATAAATGAAACGATGTACCCAAGGATGAAAATAGTTTGAAGTATTCCCATTACCAAGCTGTTATGAACATAGTCTGTCAAGATAGTCCAAATGCCTACCCAGGAATGAGCCATCAGAGAAAGTGCGGCAAGTATGGTGAATATTTTAACCCACCCACAAGAGAATAGCCCTAGCCAACTGCTATACGTGATTGGCCCAGCAAATACCACATAAGAAAGCATAAATAATGTATAGGCGAGCAATACAAGCGCGCTGATTCTTTGAATAAAAAAGTCGCGTAATCCAGAACGACCTAGTGATGTAACATTGTTCTTTACCATATCCATATCCCCCATAAAACCAATGAAGCAATTCCTAAAATGATGACCAAAATTGAAGTCGCTTTGGCAACACCCATATGTTCACCAAAACCGATATCCATAATTAAGTGACGTACACCTGCTATTAAGTGATACGAAATGGCAGATAAAAATAACCAAACCACAACGCCAAAAAAACCTGAGGTTAGTGTTTGCTTAACCTCTTCAAAGCTTGATGCACTGGATAAAGATGCATCTAGCGCCCAAACTATAAAAGGGATAAGGATAAATAAAAATACACCTGATAAGCGGTGTAAAATTGAACTGATAGCAGTAATGGGGAATCGATAGTTTTTTATCGACCCCAATCCGATATTGGTTGGGTTATTGCTCTTCATGGTTACATGAACTCCTTGTCTGAGATGTTTAACATACAAAAGTGTAGCATATTTTTTTAAGGGTGCTAATTTTGTGGGTGTTTTGTTGTAACTAAAAGAATAATTAAAACTTAAATAATTGCAACTCCTAGCTTAAATTTGGCAATATTAATTGAAGTCTATTTTTGGTCCTCAGATTTGACAATTGGCAACAGAGTGGCTACCTTAATTCCAGAAGAAAACTAAATTTTTTGTAAATCTCGGAGATATGAAATGTCAAAAAGTGCTAAGCTAAATATTCCTAGTAATAATCTTGAACTTGAGCTTCCAGTCCACGAAGGAACGCTTGGGCCTGATTGTATTGATGTAACATCTTTGGTAAAGGAAGGGTACTTCACTTACGACCCAGGCTTTGTTTCAACTGCTGCTTGTGATTCAAAGATTACATTCATTGATGGTGGGAAAGGTGTATTACTTTATAGAGGCTATCCTATTGAGCAATTAGCGAATAGCGCATCCTATCTTGAAGTCTGTTATTTATTACTTAATGGCGAATTACCAAGTAAGGAGCAATTGGCAGGTTTCGAGCATAATATTAAATACCACACAATGCTTCATGAGCAAATGGTGAGGTTTTATAGTGGTTTTAGACGTGATGCACACCCAATGGCAATTATGGTTGCAGTGGTTGGTGCTTTGTCTGCTTTTTATCATGATGGTTTAGACATTAACGATGCCGATGCTCGCATGCTTTCAGCATATCGCTTAATCGCCAAAATGCCGACAATTGCGGCTAATAGTTATAAGCATTCAATTGGCTTACCGTTTATGTACCCTAAAAATAGCATGAGTTTTTCTGAAAACTTCTTGTACATGATGTTTTCTACACCGTGCGAAGAGTACATACCGAACCCAGTTTTTGTAAATGCGTTAGATAAAATTTTTATTTTGCATGCTGACCATGAGCAGAATGCTTCAACATCTACTGTGCGTCTTGCGGGATCAACGGGTGCGAATCCGTTTGCTTGTATATCATCAGGTGTATCAGCCTTGTGGGGGCCTGCGCATGGTGGCGCAAATGAAGCAGTAATCAATATGCTTAACCAAATTGGTGATGTGAATAATATTGATAAATATGTTGCAAAAGCTAAAGATAAAGATGACCCATTCCGTTTAATGGGTTTTGGGCATCGTGTCTACAAAAACTTTGATCCACGCGCCAAAATCATGAAACAGCTTTGTGATGATGTGTTTGCTGAGCTTGGTGGTGAACCTGATCCATTGCTAGATATTGCTAAGCGTTTAGAAGAGATTGCGTTAAATGATGATTATTTCATTGAGAAAAAATTATATCCAAATGTTGATTTTTATTCAGGGATTATTTTTAAAGCGATTGGTGTTCCAACTAGCATGTATACGGTTATATTTGCTTTGGCAAGAACGGTAGGTTGGGTCTCTCACTGGATGGAAATGGTGGCAGATCCTAAAGGTAAAATTTCTCGTCCACGTCAGTTATATACAGGCGCACCAAAAAGAGACTTTGTGTCCATGAATAAAAGATAGTCCACAAAGTATAGATATTATTAATTCTTAATCTTTCATTTATATTTTCTGTCAATTGACCTATCATAATTACATTATTTTTCTTATTACCTACTTATGTCTTATCAG
>CAJXRW010000250.1 GCA_913060525.1 uncultured Gammaproteobacteria bacterium | reverse complement strand
TCGGCAGCGTCAGATGTGTATAAGAGACAGGAATGATTCTTGCATAATTGTCTATGCGAGTAAATGAGAATAATTTTGATAGCTAACAAAGCATTAATGGAGAACTATGTGTCTTGTTTAGGAAGCCAGCCAAACCACTTACACAGCACCCAAATAGGACCAATTAATAAAAACTGGACATCCTTTAAAAAGGATGGTTTTTTTCCTTCATAATGATGACCGACAAACTGAAAGAACCAACTTATTACAAAAATAATAACACACACGATAATGACGTGTGGTATTTGAGAAGCTACTAACAAAAAGATGATACTTACCGCCAACATAATCAATGCCAGTTTTACAGAAAGTCTAAAATAAAATATTTCTGCAATTACCACCACGGCATACGCCAGCCATGGAGTTATCCCCCATAAAATCCCTAAAATAGAAAATACGATTGCGGGTACGCAAATATAATGGATAACTTCGTTCACATTATGTGTGTGACTTTCGCCATATTCATTTAACCAATCATTAAGCGCTTTCATGTATGAATCCAAAACCTTAATTAAAATAAGTATAGCCAATATCACAATTAGTGTTCACATACCTTTCACACAAATTCCTAAGATATTATGCTTATCTTACCAGGCAACGTCCCTAAAATTTTATTCTTTTTTAGCCAATTAGGTGTTTTTACAGCCCAGTAATAACTTTAGGGACGTTGCCTAATATACCGATAGATTATTTAACAAAAATACCACTCTCTCTAACTAGGTAATGTCTTTTAAAAGCGTATTTAAATATTTTAAAAAATATTCTGAGACTGGACTGCTATGAAAACATTGGTACATAAAGGTAATAATTAAACAGACTTATCAATTTTTAATATAGTGACCTACCAATTAATATAATAATTTTACTCATACTTTATGCTTTAAATAATCCAAGGCCAATTAATGAACATTCTAAAGTTTACGTCTAAGGAAGACCTAGAAATATCCATTCTACTGGGAATTGATAACTTTCTTAACTTAGCCTCAATTCAAAGAGAAAAAAACTTTATTAGTGAGGGCTTGTCTGGGCTGGTCACTGGAGCTAAAGTTAAACACATTAGCAGTAATGATATTGAACAAAGTATTCGCTGGAAGGCTCACTTCAAACGCATGTTTGACAACGGAGAAACCATTAATGCACTCCGAGAGTTTTGCAAAAAACGTAAAATGTCCAAAAAATTTGGAACATTAGAGGGATTTGTATATTTTTCAATAATACATCATGCATCTGTATTTATCTCCGAAGCTCCTTATTCTGTTGCCTTTTATGACCCAAAACCACTTTTATATGATTGTCTAAAGCCAAATACGGAAGAAAATAATGAGATTTTTGAATCACTCAATAACATTCAGACTATATTAGGTCATAACCAAGATAATAATCTATTTATACAAAACCCTCCTAAGAAAATTCACATCTCAGAGCTATCTATTGAAAAACGGAATGCGTATTTGTTGTACAAAATAGCACAACAAATAAAACTTAATGAAAATGAGTTATTCACTCAAGATGAGTTAATGTTTTTTTCAACAATCATTACTAAGACAAATAATGAAAATTCTCAATCAATTAATGATAAAGCAATAAAATATAAGCAAGACCTAGGTCATTGCATACTTAATTTTTATTCATATTCAGAAAATATTGTAAAAGGTATCAGCGCATATACTCAAAAGTTCACTGAGAATACAGGAAAACAAGTCCCCACCTCTAGCATACAAAACTGTTTGAATTATGGCAAACAAACGGTTCTAGAGAAGTCAACTCATTTTAATACAGCCGCATTATCTTCAAAGATCCCAAAATCTATCACTCCAAAAGGGATCGCGGGAAAAGTTATATCACCCGAAATAATATCTGCTATTGCAATAAAACTAATAAATCAATTGGTTTCGCTTAGCATTCAAAGCAAAGGATATGGTGTAATAAATAGACATGGTACAACAGGGCAAATAAGAGGATTTTTATTGTCTTTTGCTTTTACATCCATCATAAAGTTAATAAAAAATCAGCATTCATATATTATGGAACTAACCCATGAAGAATCAATTAAAATAACTTGTAACCAACTTGAAAATTTCATACATAAAGTTTTGATTGGATATTCTGAGGCAATCAAAACCTTACCCAATGCCAACAACAAGGGCAGCTTAGCTTATTATTTATTCTTATATGCTGATCCCGATTCAAATTTTACTTTAAGCTTAGAAAGATCAAAAGAATGGGAGAGGGAAAAACTTTCCATTATCTAGAATTTTAAATGCCAGAAACAGAGCTGATCTAACAGTCACCCAGATTTTATTAGAGTCTGTCTATAATTTCTATTATGATATTCCTGGCTATATCTTAAATAAAAACCTACTGAATGGACTTTAATTCTGAAGCACAACAGGTCCAATACTATTTGCAAATTCATAGCCATTATTCGCATCTTTGCTTATTTCCCAAGTCATGGCGCCACCAAATTGACTTTGACCATTCAATTTTTCATAGGCATTTGCCATAGCATTATACACTTCCTTACCATCTATTGGCCCATTAAATACCTGAGCAGCACCAGCAGCATTTTCAGTTGCAGGTTCACCTGGAACAATTAAGGTATTTTCTGGTGTTATTTTCTTTAGTGCGTAAAAACTATTTGTAATAAATTCAGCAGAATACTGATCATAACAATTCTGTACACCTTCACTGCAAATATTTCCTTGCCCATCAACAAAGTTTCCACCTGTATTATATTCTTGTACAAACAAGTAATTAAATAGACCACCGTTTAATGCTTGATTATATATCTGTTGTTGCCCTGTATTAACATACGCCAGTTGGCCACCAACATTATTAACTTGAGGTGCAGCAGAAATAATAATTTTAGGGTCAATTTTTCTTAATGCTTTTATAAAACTATCTATTTTTTCGGCAGTTATATCTGAAGGTACAACTTCCAAGTCAAAGTCGATACCATCAAAACCATAAGACTGCAGAAAATTAACTGTATTTTTTGCCATTTTATTAATATCGGCATTCACTGGTTTAAATGTATTTTTTTCACCGCCTAATGAAGCTAAAACATATTTTAAACCATAAGTTTTTTTTGCTAGTTCAACATCAGATTTAATTGATGATTTCACCTCAGTTGAACTTGCTTTCTGCCAGCCATAAGCAGAAAAGCTATCTCCATACATAGATACATTTGTACCATCAACGCTTGCAAAAGCTATTACAACAATATTGTAACCATGTTGTGCTGCCACAGAAACTTTAGGCGCGCTCCCCCAAGTTGGTAAATAACCAACTAACACCCTAGGATTGAGATACTTATATTTAATATTATTATCCTGCCCCTGGCCATCTACTATTACTACTTTATTTGCAACATAAGACTTACCGCCCACCTTATATGCTTTTGGTATTAAGTTGTATGTACCATAATTAGGAACTTTAATAAGATTTTCACCCGATGAAATATGTTGTTGCTGTTCTGTATAATCTTCATTGTTAGTTACAGTTATAAATGGGTTAGACTTTGGCTTTTCTGAAGCAAAATCTACATTTACGGGTATATTTAATAACTTAACTTGTTGTGTTTGGAATGAAATATTTAATGTGTATTTCCCCTTTTTGCTTATGCTTAATAATTGAGGTGATACACTTCCAATGTAAGCATGCATTGAGCTAATTTCTATAATTGGCTTTACAGATACCGAAAAATCACCAGCAGGCAATTCAATTTGTTGATTATTTTTTGATATTTGATACGTTTTACTACCAATTTGTATTGGGAATGATTCAAATCTAGCAAGACCTGATACATTAACTATCACTGAACCAACATATTGTGGCCCACAAAGACTCCAAGATTCATTTAACCCTGGCGTTACATTGGTCCACCATTTAGCTTGCCAAATGTTATCGTTATAACTAGCAAATTCATCTTTATTATAATGATCTTTATTAGGCCAGGACTCAATTTTCCAATGTGATACATCCGCAGGTATGGCTCCAGTACACTCTCCCATTGGAGTTGGAGTTGGAGTTGGAGTTGGAGTTGGAGTTGGAGTTGGAGTTGGAGT